>CAZRNW010000312.1:0-4970 GCA_964601535.1 uncultured Flavobacteriaceae bacterium | reverse complement strand
TGCCTTATCGTTATCGCTGTCTAAGGTTCTGTTTTTCTCTTCGTACACAGCTTCAAGTTCGGTATGAAATAAACGCAACACAGGTTTACGGAAACGTTCAGATTCTATTTTTAACCAGTTTTCAATTTGATTGTTTGGAATGTCGTTCACATAAACAGTTTCATCAAATGATGTAAAAGCATTTGTTCCCTGAGCACCAAGAGCCGAAAGCATTTTATCATATTCGTTGGCAATTGCATATTTCGCAGCAACACCCGATATACTATCGATTTGATGATAAATAATTTTACGTTGTTTCTCGTCTTTTGTATTCCGGTAATCCTCAAATAAATTTTCTACTTTTTGAATTTGTGCATTCTCTTTGGCAAAATCTTTAGTCCCGAATTTATCACTGCCTTTAAATACCATATGCTCTAAGTAATGCGCCAGGCCTGTTGCATTGGCGGGGTCGTTTTTACTTCCTGCTTTTACAGCGATAAGTGTTTGTACACGCGGCGCATCTTTATAAACCGAGATGTAAACTTTCATCCCGTTACTCAAAGTATAAATTCTCGCTTTGTAAGGATCGTTCGCAGCCGTTTCGTAATTTAATTTTGGCTTTACAGAACCATCAATGGAAGATTTCGGTTTAGTCTGATTTGGTTTTTGCGCAAATGAAATACTTATTGCTAAATACGCTAAAGCAAAACAATAAATTCTGAATGATTTCATAAATTTAAAAAAGGATTTAATAATCTAACTCAAGGTCGAGCCGTTTTTTCAGCTCAGCGAGCAAAGGGTTTTTTTCAGCAAGTAATTTATATTTATCTGAAGGCTTATAGGCTTTAGCGGTTGATTCCGCAGCTTCTATTTTAATATCGAGACCAATTGTATTGTTACTTAATTCTTTTCTCACAAAATCCAGAAAGTCTTGTTTCACAGAAACCAGAATTTCTTTTTGTGCCTCATTAAAAATATTTAACGTCACAACATTCGTATCGCTGATTTCAATTTTAGCAGTGGTGATGGTGGTGAATAACTGACGGTTTCCTGCTTCGTTTTTAATTAATGCAAAAGCATGAACAGCTTTCATTAAGGTTTCTCCATCGAAGGGTTTATTCTCAAAGATAACTTCTTTGTTTTCAGTTGCGATGGTTTGATTGACAGAAGGCATGTTGGCTTTCACAACATCTTTTAAACTGAACTGTGCTTTTATTTTTAATTCAGAAAACGGAACGATTGGTTTATCCGCTGTCTTTACAATTTTTTCCTCGCTATTTGAAATTTTTACAGGATTGTTCGTTGCAGGAACAGAAACGTTTGTATTCACAGCCATTACAGCCGTATTAGTTTGAAAAGGATTTTCAGTTAACTCATTTTTTTTTTCAGCACCGTTACCGGAAGCGTTCAAATAGGCCATCTGCATTAAGCACATCTCAACCAATAAGCGCGGGTTTTTAGCGGTCTTATAACTTACGTCTGTTTTACTTATCAGCTTCAGGCTATTTAACAAAAATGGCAAAGGACATTTAACGGCCTGCTCCGCATATTTTGGTTTTAAATTGTCGCTTATTTCCAAAAGCTGCACAGTTTGCGGGTCGCGGCTCACCATTACGTTGCGTAAATGTTCGCCTAATCCGTTAATGAAATTGTGCGCATCAAAACCTTTTTTCAGAATATCATCAAAGGTTAACATTACATCCGCTAACTTTTGGTTGAGTAAGAAATCTGTAATCTTAAAATAATAATCAAAATCGAGTACATGTAAATTTTCGACAATGGCTTTATAACTTAAATGATTTCCTGTAAAGGCCACCATCTGATCGAAAATAGAACAGGCATCACGTAAACCTCCATCTGCTTTTTGAGCAATCACATGTAAAGCTTCAGGTTCAAAAGTTACATTTTCGGTTTTAGCAATGTAAGCTAAGTGATTCGAGATGTCTTCATTCTTAATTCTGTTGAAATTAAAAACCTGACAACGTGATAAGATGGTAGGAATGATTTTATGTTTCTCTGTTGTCGCTAAAATAAATTTTGCATGTTTAGGCGGCTCTTCTAATGTTTTTAAGAATGCATTGAAAGCCGCATTCGATAACATGTGAACCTCGTCAATCACATACACTTTGTATTCTCCTAATTGCGGAGCGAAACGAACCTGGTCAACTAAATTTCTTATATCTTCAACTGAGTTATTACTCGCGGCATCTAATTCGTAAACATTTAAAGATTGTCCGCTGTTAAATGATAAACAAGAATCACACTTATCACATGCTTCACCTTCGGGGGTAATATTAAAACAATTAATTGTTTTAGCGAAAATACGAGCACAGGTTGTTTTACCAATACCGCGCGGACCGCAAAACAAATAAGCTTGTGCCAATTGTTTGTGCGCAATTGCGTTTTTCAGAGTATTGGTTATATGCGTTTGCCCGACAACAGTATTAAAATGTTGGGGACGGTACTTACGGGCCGATACTATAAATGATTCCATACGTGCGAATGATAAAAATACGCTTATTAAGGCAATTTATATAAACTCAAAAGCCTCTAAAAAAGGTTAAATTATTCACAAACGGTTAATAAATCACGGGCTTAAACGTTAAATTAGCGACAGATTGAAGTGCCTTTATTTCATAATTAGTTTATTGTTGGGATGGTTTAGTTCTGCCTTTAGTCAGCAACTTATTAAAGGCTTTGTTGTTGAAGGTGACAGCAGTACCTCTATGCCTTTTGTTTACATCATCAATAAAACCACCGGGAATGGCACCATGAGCGATAATTCGGGAGCTTTTTATCTGAAGACTAATCCGAGTGATACCATCATTGTATCGTTTGGTGGTTATGTGAAATTAAAAATTCCGGTTGCCAGGTTAAAGCCCAATGCAAATGGCGAAGTAAAAGTGGTGATGCGTAAATTGATTTACAATTTGAATCCTGTTACGGTAAGTGCTTTTAAAATTAAGCCCTACGAGCGTGAGAAAATGAAGAAGGTGATTGAGGATTCTAAAATCCGTCCGATTAATGCAATGGAAAGTCCTATTACCGCTTTATACATGCAGTTTAGTAAAGAAGGAAAAGAGAAGCGCAAACTGGCTTCTATTTTCGAGCAAATTTTAATTGACGAAGAGGTGAATAAAAAGCTGAATCCTGAAATTTTACGCAAACTTACGGGCGATGATTATGTAGACTTTGAAAAATTCAGAAAATACTGTTTTTCATTAACGGATTATTACATTTTATCGCACGAGGGCTACGACCTTTATTACAAGGTAATGGAATGCTACTACCGTTGGAAAGACGAAGGCAGGTAGAGGCAAGTGGGTAGTTTTAAGGAGGCAGTAGGCAGTCAGATTGATGAGGCTTAGACTCCCAAAATCAGCAAAGGTTTAACCAAAAAATCTGCGAAAATCCGTGTAATCTGTGGCTGTTTTTTTCGTATTTTTGATTAGTAAATTAATTACCATGAAAAAGATTTTATTTTCAGTTCTGGCCTTAGCATCTTTTGTTGCTTTTGCCGAAAAAAATCCTAACGGCGATGAAAAAGTAAAATACCTTGACGCCACAGTTAAGTCGGGTGAGCTTACTGTTTTCAGCGAAGGCGGCTATGCGAATGATGCATTCATTAAAACCCATGTCCGTTTTGAGAATAAGAATGAATTTTTTGTGGTAGTAGATCCTTCCCAATCTTACTTCTATGCCGGCGGTGCTAAAATTTTCGCTAAAGAAAAGGAATTAATTATTTCACCTAACGGTAAAAAAGGAAATACTTTTGATGTAAAAGGAAAAAATCTGAACGGACAAGCTGTTTCTTTAATCATTGATGGATTGAAAAAAACAGGAAATGAAAAAATAGCTGCTTTTCCTGAAATAATTGCTTCTATTAAACGGAAAGAATCTTTTAGCGGTATTGATGTCACCATTACTGATATGGATTACAGTAAAGATTTTAAAATGACGATGAAAATTAAAGTAACAAATGTTTCTAACGATATCGTTATTTTAAACCCAAGCGTAATTGAAGTGAGTGAGAAAGGAAATACTTTAAACAACATCCGCAAACGCACAAGCAGCTGGATGATCAAAAAAGGGGAGTCGGAAAGTGTAACATTACTGTTTCAAACTTCAGAAATTGGCAGTGAGAAAAAAATGATTTGGAATGATGGTCTTGTTATGGCCTCATTATTACCAATGGAGCCGGTTGAAATTGTTTTAGCAACTACTGAAGAAGTAAAAAAAGATTACCGTCCTTATTTAGTACCTACTCCTAAAAAAGTAGACCAGCCCATTGCGATGAACGATAATTCGAGAGCAAAAGATAAAGAAACTAAGAAGAAGGAAACAAAACCAAAAAAGGAGACTGCTAAAAAGGAAGAACCAAAGAAAGCAGAGCCAAAAGAGGAAGAGCCGGTTTTAGCAAAAGAAGAGAAAAACAATAAAGACAAACGTTCTGAAATTGCATCAGAAGGTGACATGGCAGAATTACACGCGGCAGATATTGATTTCAGCAAAGGCGGAAAGTTTTACGCTTTATTAATCGGCTGCAGTGATTATACCGACCCTTCTATTGCAGATTTAGGCGGTTTACCAGTGACTGATGCAGAAGCTTTAGCAACTTGTTTGAAAAAGAATTATACTTTCGAAGATCAAAACGTACAGATTTTAAAGAGCCCAACCCGCCGTGAATTAGTAATTGCTTTGGATGAAATGTCGAAAAAAGTGACGCCGGAAGATAATGTGTTGATTTTTTATGCAGGTCACGGTCATTACGAAGATGATAACGATATCGGTTACTGGTTACCAAAAGATGCGGAAGTAAGTAACTCGGCCAACTGGTTATACAACGACCAATTAGTAGCAGCAATGCGTAAAATAAAATCATTACACACTTTATTAATTTCTGATGCTTGTTTTAGCGGAAGTATTTTTAAAAACCGTTCTATTTCTTTAACAGGCGCGACTGACGTAATTAAAAAGAAATACCAATTACC
>CAZRNW010000311.1:0-5000 GCA_964601535.1 uncultured Flavobacteriaceae bacterium | reverse complement strand
TAACGCCGATGTAACTTCTCCTGTTTATTCATATTGGCCAAACGATTACGGTTTATATTGCATGGCAGGTAATGTATCAGAGTGGGTAATGGACGTTTATCGTCAGAATACTTTACAGGATGCTGACGAGTTCCGTCCTTTCCGTGGTAACGTATTTGTTACACAACAACGCGATAGTACAACATTATATGGTGGTTTAGGTGGTGATATCTTAACTAACATTGATGGTCCCGTTTATCAAAAATTTAAACACAAAGTTAACCCTCCTACACAACATGGTGTAAGTACTGAAACTGCCGAGAGCATTGACAGTGTTCTTACACGTATGACAGGTACTCCGGCTGATCCTGAGCAAATGAACGGTAACAAGAACGTAACTGCTGAAGGTAAATCTGATATTCCGGGCCGTGTTCAATGGAGGGAAGTTTCTACTGCATTCCCTCAGGATAATTTAGATGAGCGCAGAAATTATAAAACTGCTGATTATATTAATTACTTAGATGGTGATGTTAACTCAAGTATTTATTACGAACAAGGTGAAGATGCCTATACTGATAAATCTGAAAAGATGATGTATGAGTACGCAAAAACATCTTTAGTAAATGATAAAGCGCACGTTTACAAAGGTGGTAGCTGGAGAGACCGCGCCTACTTCTTAAATCCAGGCACACGCCGTTTCTTAGACCAGCGCCAGGCAACAGCTTACATTGGTTTCCGTTGTGCAATGGTGCGTGTGGGTAGTCCTGTTGGATTTGGTAAATAGTAATTCTGTTAATAAAATATACTTAAAACCCTCGGCATTAACGCTGAGGGTTTTTAATTTGCACCAATGCAGGAAGCAAGTATAGAGAGATTGTATGAGGCGTTTTTAAAATGCAATCAAATAATTTGTACGGATACACGTAAGCTTGATAAAGGCAGTATATTCTTTTGTTTAAAGGGTGCCAATTTTAATGCGAATGAATTTTCAGCCAAAGCAATTGAAGGCGGCTGTGCTTATGTTATAGTTGATGAAGAGAAGTATGCTACAAATCAAAAAATATTCTTTGTAAAAGATGTTTTAAAAGCTTTACAGCAATTAGCCAATCATCACCGGAAACAATTGCAGTTAAAAGTCCTTGCTATTACCGGCAGCAATGGTAAAACCACCAATAAAGAATTAATCAATGCCGTGCTTTCTAAATCATTTAAAACACTAGCAACTGTTGGAAATTTAAATAATCATATTGGTGTTCCATTAACATTGCTATCTCTTACTAAGGAACACGAAATTGCCATTGTAGAAATGGGCGCTAATCATCAGGGCGAAATAAACGAACTATGTGAAATTGCAGATCCGGATTTCGGTTTAATTACAAACATAGGAAAAGCGCATCTCGAAGGATTTGGCGGAGAAGAAGGCGTGAAAAAAGGTAAAGGCGAAATGTACCGTTATATCGCCAGGAAAAATGGAAAAGTTTTTTTGAATGCGGATGACGCAGTTCTTCAGGAACTAGCCGGCGCCATGGATAAAATTACTTATGGTACAACAAAACTTTACGACGTTATCGGCAAACAGTATAACGAGAATGAATTTGTGAGTTTTAAATGGACTACGCGTTATAACGAAAAAGACTGGAACAAATTACCAATGATAAAAACCCACATTATTGGCCATTATAATTTTATTAATTTATTATGCGCTGCCTGTGTTGGAAATTATTTTAAAGTTGATATTGAAAAAATAATTGAGTCGCTTTCTGATTACTTTCCTGATATGAATCGTTCGCAGTTAGAGAAGACGGCAAACAATACTTTAATTCTCGATGCTTACAACGCAAATCCCTCAAGCATGAAAGTGGCTATTGAAAATTTTGCGAAGTTGGGGAATGAAAACAAATTACTAATAATAGGGGATATGTTTGAATTGGGAGAATATGCGGCAACAGAACACAAAAAAATTATAGAGTTAATTATTGAGAAAAAACTAAACAATGTGATTTTAATTGGTTCTGAATTTTCTAAAACAAATTCGGGATTCAAATCATTTTTAACTACGCAGGATTGTTTAGCGAGTTTGAAAAGCGAAGCGCCAAAAAATAAAACTATTTTAATAAAAGGTTCACGTGGAATGAAATTGGAAATTTTAAAGGAGGCATTATAAATGGTAGCAACGATTTTACATAAAGGAAAAGAGTTCAGGGTTGATTTTTTTAAGCCGATTGATATTTCAATGCCTTTGCACACAGGAGCTGATTGTGCAAGCGCATGGTATGTAAAGCCAATGAGTTTAGAGCCTGTACGTATGGGCGACTGGGTTGGAGACGTAAATCAAGGCAGCGGCGTAAATTTCCGCGACATAAAATTTAATCCACATGGAAATGGAACGCATACAGAATGTGTCGGGCATATTAGTAAAGAATTTGTTACCATTAATAAGTGCTTAACCCGTTTTTTATTTATTGCTGAGGTCATTACTGTTTTGCCGGAAGAATTACCTAATGGCGATAAAGTTATTTCAAAAAAGGGAATTGAAATGTGTTTGAACGGCGCAAAACCGGAAGCAGTAATTATCAGAACGCTTGGGAATAGTCCTGCAAAGTTGAAACTACAATATACAGGCACTAATCCTGTTTATATGACCGAAGAATCTATTTTGTTTTTGAATAGTATCGGCGTTGAACATTTGTTACTGGACACACCAAGTGTAGATAAAGAAGTTGACGGTGGGAAATTAGCTGCCCATCATGCGTTCTGGCAATATCCAAGCAATACTCAATTCCAAAAAACAATTACCGAATTAATTTATGTTCCGAACGAAGTGGATGATGGAATGTATTTGCTGAATATTCAAATCGCGAGTTTCGAGAATGATGCGAGTCCGAGTAAGCCTGTGCTTTATAAGGTAGTTTAGAATCTATTCAATAAGATCCGGAATGTAGTTCCTTTATTGGGTTCGCTGTCAAGAACGAATATTTTACCGCCGTGGTAATTTTCTATGATGCGTTTGCAGAGTGATAAACCTAAGCCCCAGCCGCGTTGTTTGGTGGTGAAGCCCGGTTCGAAAACTGTTTTGAATTTTGATTTCGGAATTCCTTTTCCGGTATCAGAAATATCAATGGCAATTCCCTCCGGAATTTCTTTTACATGAACGGTGATTTGTCCTTTACCATCCATAGCATCTACAGCGTTCTTACACAAATTCTCAATCACCCATTCGAATAAAGGAACAGAAATCTGAACATGGATTTCTTTTTGTGGAATTTCCAGTTCATACTTTACATTTTTTGAAGTGCGTTGTTTTAAATAATCGGTTGCGTTTTGTATGACGCTGCAAATGTCTTCATCCTGTAAAGTGGGTTGCGAGCCGATTTTAGAGAAACGTTCCGTAATAGTATTTAATCGTTTTATATCACGGTTCATTTCGTTTACAACATTATCGTCAACACCTAAACTGCGTAAATGTTCATTCCATCCCATTAATGAAGAAAGCGGTGTTCCTAACTGATGCGCAGTTTCCTTGCTCATGCCCACCCAAACCTGGTCTTGTTCTGCTTTGCGCGCGGTGCTGAATAAAATATAGGCAATTAATAAAAATAAACCTATTACTCCGAATTGTACATAAGGATAATATTTCAGTTTAGTGAGTAATTCCGACTCAGCATAAAAAATGTAATTAGTGTAACCATCACCGAAGTCAATTTCAATTGGTGCATTTTGTGCAGATAAATCGGCGAGGGTAGTAGTTAATTTTTCTGGCGTATTAATTTTTACAGAATCAATCTTTTCGCTTTTGGCAATGATTTGTGTTTTGCTTGAATCCGTATAAATTACCGGAATGTCTGCAGAGTTTAAAGCAACTTCCTGTAAAAACGACTTTGTTAAGCTATCGAATACTAATTTAATATCAGAAAAAACTTTACTGTCCTTATAATATAGATAGTTTACATGTTGTTTATAAACCTTTATAACAACCGGAGCATAGCTCTGCTTCATGATTCTTAATTCTTCGTTCACGTATGCGGTATCTTTTTCCTTTAATGAATCGAGATTGCGGCTGCCAGAAATTTTTCCATCTTCATCCATTAAAATTACCGGAACGGTTGTATTATCCTGAATTACTTTTAAAGCAAAATCATTAATCATGTCCCCTGAAGTTAATTGTCTTGTTGCTTCTGCATACAATTCAACTTTTTTGCGTTCTTCAAGCTTCATTTTTGTGAAAAGTTCGTTGGTGAATTTAATAAGCTTTGCTTTTTTCTGAACCGCTTTTGCCCAGAGCTTAACTTTTGCCCTTTCATCTTCGGCAATGCGTTTCACTAAACTTTGGGTGTACCACAACGAAGTAATGATAATCAGAAGGGCGACTAAGGATAGTAACAATTTCCAACGTTGTTTTTTAGTGTAAATGTTCATTGATATAAATGTACTTGCTTATTATGAAACGGCAAAATCGTGAATTTATTACAACAAAAAACCCCGTCCTTTGGCAGCTAGGATCGGGGTCTCATTGAGAAAATAAGCTTATTTAGCAATCATTGCCAATTGTTCGGCACTAACGCCTGTAGTGCTGTAGCCGCCATCATGAAATAAATTCTGCATGGTTACCATGCGGGTTAAATCAGAAAATAAACTCACGCAGAAACTTGCGCAATCATCTGCACTTGCATTTCCTAAAGGTGATTGCACTTCAGCAAAATCAAAAAATTCACAGAAGCCCTTGATACCGCCGCCGGCACTTGTTTTAGTTGGCGACTGTGATACGGTATTAATCCGTACTTTTTTATGTTTTCCGTAGTGGTAACCAAAAGTGCGGGAAATACTTTCTAGCATAGCTTTAATATCAGCCATGTCGGTATAAAAAGGGTAAGTGCGTTGTGCACCGATATAAGTTAATGCTACAACTGAGGCATGTTCGTTTAAGGCATCCATTTTGTAAGCAGTCGCTAACATTTTATGTAAGGATCAAGCCGAAACATCAATTCCTTTATTGTAAAAATCGTAATTCAATTCAGTGTAAG
>CAZRNW010000310.1:0-5006 GCA_964601535.1 uncultured Flavobacteriaceae bacterium | reverse complement strand
AGTTAAATAACGGTTATTAAACTGAGGATCATCAAATGCAGGGAAATACGCTCCGTTAGGGTTCTCTTCGGAATACATTCCCTTGGTAATTTTACCGGAATGATTAAGTGCCGTACGCTTTAATCCTAAATAATTATTACCCGCAGCAAAATTGATACCAACCAAGGTCATATCAAATTTCATACGGCTTTCAACAACATTGGCAGGATTTACCTGTACTCCTGTTATTCCATTATAATTACTGCTTGAATAACCTAAATAATCCTGAGACCAAGAGGTTAAAAATGAACAAACTAATAAGGCTGAGATTAAGACTTTCTTCATGTTTAAAAGTAAAAACTCAAATATAAACAAATTTGTGAATATTGGACCCCTAAATAGCAAGGATATTTGTTTAAATTTGCGACCTGTTTTTGAACCCTTATGCTCGAAAAACTCGAAGAAATAAAACGCCGTTATCAGGATGTTGAATTAAAGCTGTCGGACCCGGCCGTTATATCTGATATGAAGCAATTTAAGAAGCTGAATATCGAGTATAAAGAGCTTCAGGGAGTTGTGGAGGTTTACCACGAATACAAAAAAGTTATTGATAATATCGAACAAGCTAAACACGTTTTAGCGAACGAAAAAGACAAGGATTTTTTAGACATGGCAAAGGCGGAGCTTGAAGAAAACCGCGTAAAAGAAGAAAAACTTGCTGAAGAAATAAGATTATTATTAATCCCAAAAGACCCTGAAGATAATAAGAACTGCGTGATGGAATTGCGCGCAGGTACCGGCGGCGATGAAGCGTCGATATTTGCAGGAAATTTGTTTGAAATGTATAAACGCTATTGCGACAAAAAAGGATTTCAGGTTGAAGTAGTTGATATTAGCGAAGGAACTATGGGCGGATTTAAAGAAGTTGTTTTTAATGTGAAAGGCCCCGGCGCTTACGGTATATTAAAATTCGAAAGCGGTGTTCACCGTGTACAGCGTGTTCCTGCAACCGAACAGCAAGGAAGGGTTCATACATCGGCCGCAACAGTTGTTGTTTTACCTGAGGCAGAAGAACTGGATGTAGAATTAAAAGATTCAGACATCGAAATAGCAACTGCACGAAGCGGTGGAGCCGGCGGACAAAACGTAAACAAAGTTGAAAGTAAAGTTATTTTAACGCATAAGCCATCAGGAATTGTTGTTACCTGTCAAACCGAAAGAAATCAGTTAGGAAACCGCGAGAAAGCAATGCAAATGCTGCGTTCAAAACTTTACGATATTGAATATCAAAAACGCATGGCCGAAACAACCAAGAAACGGAAAACCATGGTAAGTACGGGTGACAGAAGCGCGAAAATCAGAACTTATAATTATCCGCAAAACAGAATTACAGATCACAGAATTAATTTAACGCTTTACAATTTAACTGAATTTACCAATGGCGATATTCAGGAAATGATTGATGCCTTGCAGTTTGCCGAAAATGCTGAGCGTTTAAAGGAAGGTGGCCTTGCCGGTTGATAAAATGAAAGAATTAATTAATAAAGTTGAAACTGTTCTTACGCAAATGGGAATTCCTGCATTGGAAGCGCGTGCTGAAAAAGAAGGACAGTGGAATATTGCTAAAAGTGAAGATATTCAGCTTATGCTGGATGTATGGGAAGAAAATGAGCATTATTTTTTTCAGGTGATGAGTTATGTTTGCGATGTGGTGGATGATAAAAACGCAGATTTTTACAGATTGTTATTAGAAGAAAATCACGGTTTTTGCGAAACGGCATTTACCATTTTAGATGAAAAAGTGTATTTGAAATACACAACTGAAGCAGATGATGTTAACGAAGAACGTATTTTGAAAAGTATAACCCGCATTGCTTATTACAACGAACTATTTCAGGAAAAATTGAATTAATGAAAATTTTAGTGGTTTGTCTCGGCAATATTTGCCGTTCGCCTTTAGCTGAAGGAATTTTATTGCACCTGGTTGCCGAAAAAAATTTAAAATTCACAATCGATTCTGCAGGGACATCCAACTATCACATCGGCGAAGCACCTGATGCAAGAACGGTTGCCAATGCTAAAAAACATAAAATTGATTTATCGCCATTAAGGGCGCGGCAGTTTTCGGTACAAGACTTTGATGTTTTTGATAAAATATTTGTGATGGATAAAAGTAATTTGCAAAATGTTTTAAAGCTTGCCCGCCACGATGAAGATAAACAAAAAGTAGATTTATTTTTAAATATTTCCCACCCGAATCAAAACATGGAAGTGCCCGATCCTTATTTTGGCGGTGACGCCGGTTTCGAAAATGTTTTTCAAATGGTTTGGAAAGCAAGTGAGGTATTAATTCAAAATCATCAGTAACCGTATTTCTCTTTCCATCTTGCTTTTAAAAACGCACGCATTTCATTTTCGCGCGGATTGTTATTGGGGTCGTAAAATAATTTTCCTGAAAGTTCTTTTGGTAAAAACTCTAAATCCACAAAATTATTTTCATGGGCGTGTGCATATTGATAATCTTTCCCGTAATTTAAATTTTTCATCAGCTTTGTTGGCGCATTTCTTAAATGTAGCGGAACAGGCAAATCCCCTCCGGCCCTCACAGCGGCAATCGCATCATCAATCGCCAAATAAGCAGCGTTGCTTTTTGCAGAGCAAGCCAAATAAGTTGCGGTTTGTGATAAAACAATTCTGCCTTCCGGCATTCCAATTACATTTACAGCCTGAAAACAATTATTAGCAATTACCAAGGCTGTTGGGTTTGCATTTCCAATATCTTCACTTGCTAAAATAACCATGCGCCGTGCAATAAATAAAGGGTCTTCCCCACCCTCTAGCATCCGCGCTAACCAATAAACAGTACCATTCGGGTCAGAACCACGCATTGATTTTATGAAGGCTGAAATAATATCGTAATGCTGCTCTCCATTCTTATCGTACAAGGCCAGATTATTCTGAATACAATTTAAAACAAACTCGTTAGTAACAATAACTTCGTTTTGATTGGCAGAATTCACGACAATTTCTAAAGCGTTTAATAATTTCCGCGCGTCACCGCCCGAAACCCTGAATAAAGCTTCGGTTTCTTTTAATTCAATTTTCTTTTTCTTTAAAATTTCATCTTTCTCAATTGCGTTTTTTACAATGCTTAATAAATGATGTTCTTCCAGATGTTTCAAAACATAAACCTGACAACGCGATAAAAGGGCCGGAATTACTTCAAAACTTGGATTTTCCGTTGTTGCACCAATCAGCGTCACAATTCCTTTTTCTACTGCTCCCAATAATGAATCCTGCTGTGATTTACTGAAACGGTGAATCTCATCAATAAACAAAACAGGTTTATCCTGCGTAAAAAAATTATTTTCCTTGGCTTTATCAATTACTTCACGAACATCTTTCACACCCGAATTAATTGCACTCAAAGAATAAAATGGCCGTTTTAAAGTCTGCGAAATAATTAAAGCTAAAGTAGTTTTGCCAACACCGGGCGGTCCCCATAAAATTAGGGATGGCAATAAATTTTGTGAAATGGCATTGCGTAAAGCTGAACCTTCGCCAATAATATGCTCCTGACCGGTATAAGTGTTTAAATCTTTTGGTCTTACCCTCTCGGCTAATGGTTGCATGTTAACTTTTTTAACTTTTAATTTGAAGGTAAAAGTATTACATTTACCCATATCTAAACAACAAATATGTCAACAAAACACGCACTAAAATTTATCCTGATTCCGGCTATTCTGTTCCTGTTTGGCAGCGCAGCGCTTAAAGAAAAAGATCCTTTGGGAAAAAGGAAGTATGATATCATCATCATTGAAGTAAAAGACGGAAATAATGCCAAAAAAGGCGCCACTGATGAGCTTGAATTTAAGGAGGGAAAACTTTTCAGCAATTACCTTTTCGAAAAATTCGAATACAAGTGGATGAAATATAAAGTAAATAAAGATTCCGCTTATATCGACGAAACTGAAACTGAAATTTCTTATTTTGAAGTAGAATGCAGTTATACAGATGACAAGGATCAAACCTTTATCATGACCTGCAAAATCGATAATTTTGATATTGACGGAGAAATGAAAATCACAAAAAATGATAAATTAAAGAAGATGTTTGTGTTTAATGGCAAAGAGAAGTACGCTAAACCAAGAAAGAAAAAGGACGAAAAATAAATTGTAAGGTTTTAATTCTTTGTTCGTCTGTATTAGTAAATAGACAATATGAATTTAAATCTCAAATATAAAGTAGCTGTAACATTGTTTACGGCTATTTTTTTTACAGCATGTGCGCAAAAGCCCGCACCGCAAAAAAATGTAGTTATGGAAAATAAAACTAATACAGGAACGATTGATACAGCCACTTTCGGAGCAGGTTGCTTTTGGTGTGTGGAAGCCGTTTTCCAGCGCCTTGATGGTGTTATTAAAGTAGAATCCGGTTATTCGGGTGGACATATAAAAAATCCTGCATACCGCGAAGTTTGTAACGGAACAACGGGCCACGCCGAAGTTTGTCATATTACCTATGATAAAACTAAAATCCCATTTAAAGATTTGCTTGAAGTATTCTGGAAAGTGCACGACCCTACTACATTAAATGCACAGGGTAATGATCATGGCACCCAATACCGTTCTGTTGTTTTTTATCATGATAATGAACAAAAAGAATTAGCTGAGAAATATAAATCAGAATTAAATAAATCCGGTGCATGGGATAATCCTGTTGTTACAGAAATTTCGCCTTATACCGGGTTTTATAAAGCAGAAGATTATCATCAGAATTATTTCAATCAAAATGGCAGCGAGCCTTATTGCAGGTTTGTGATTCAGCCGAAGGTTGAGAAGTTTGAGAAAGTGTTTAAAGATAAAATGAAGCCCCAGAAGTAGAGATTCACTTTGTTCATCACACTTCGGGATGTTGGATAATAAAAAATTCCGCTTAGTACGTAAGCGGACTTTTTAGTTTAAATAATTAAGTGTGCTTTGCCCTACTTCATTATTTACCTGAAGGCAATAAAACATAATAAATAT
>CAZRNW010000309.1:0-5007 GCA_964601535.1 uncultured Flavobacteriaceae bacterium | reverse complement strand
TTATACGGTTTCTGGAAAGCGCAAAGGCAAAACTGCGGCAGCCCCGAAACCGTTACCAGCAAGCCGCCGACAGACCCCGAAAAATGTACGCATCAGTAGACATAAATAAACAGGCCGACAAGACGACGATTATAATTCGACCACGAAAGCCATTGATCTTCAAATTAGGTTTAGCGGTTACATTAATCACTCTTGTTCCGGGACTTTTACTTGCTCTCGGTTTAATAATTTCTGGACATATTAGAAAATCAGTTGAAATTTGGGCAACGCTTGGACTTGTATTAATTCTTACAATTTTCGTTTATAAGCATTTAAGACAAGCTTTTCGAAAAGAAATTCTTACCGTCGAGAAAAACAAATTGACTTATAATAACAGTTTTCTCGGACTTGGTAAATATTTTGAAACTAATCTTAATAAACTCAAGACATTTAAATACGTGGGTTATTCGCAGAACACAAAGCACCCATTGGAAATTAAAGGCGACGCTCTCGGCTTCGGGACACAAGAAGGCGAAATAAATTATCTAAATCAAGACGGAACAATGCTTTTAGCAACCGAATTTGACGTTCTTAAATTTGGTGTTGACGTTGACGAAGAAGACTACCTTAAAATCAAACGCATAATTGACTAATAAACTGTGTGCGTCGGCCAGCTGGTAACAGCAAAGCTTGGCGCCAGCGGGCAGACTCGGTCATCGTTCGCGCGCAAAATTAAGGCCACTTCGTGAAAATAGTTTGCGGCTCACTAATAAACTAAGTATCTTTAAATAAACATTTGTAGGTTGGGACAGGTGATGTTTCAAAAGCCCGCCGGCGCCAAGCTGCAAAACGTTATAGCGCCATTAAAACGGCGCATAACTTGGGGTTGGCGCCACCGCGCGTGATTACGCTATCGCGTTAGAACATTTTTCGTTTAGGGGCGCCTTGAAAAAACCACTACCTTTAATCCTTAATGAAAAAATTCCTTATCAGAACTTTAAAAATAATTAGCGCAATTGTTGTCCTGGCTTGCGGGCTATTATATTCTTGTCAAGAAAAACTGATTTTCTTTCCGGAAAAATTAAATAAAGATTATCAATTTAAATTTGAACAATCTTTCGAAGAAAAAAACATTCCAACCACCGAGGACATAAAATTAAATTGTTTGCTGTTCAGAGCAGATAGTTCGAAAGGCGTTATTTTATATTTACACGGCAATGCGGGTTCATTAAGTTCGTGGGGAAGAGTCGCGAAACATTATACAAACTTAAATTACGATGTTTTTATTGTTGATTATCCCGGTTACGGAAAAAGCGAAGGCAAAATTCACTCGCAGGAAAAACTCTATAACAATCTGCAAACGGTTTACGATACTTTAAAAAATAATTATGCCGAAAATAAAATAATTGTTTTGGGTTATTCCATCGGTACCGGTCCCGCAGCTAAAATTGCATCAACAAACAATCCCCGCTTATTAATATTACAAGCGCCATATTACAGTTTAAAAGATTTGGTGAAACATATTTATCCGATTGTTCCGGCCTTTCTCTTAAAATACAAATTTCAAACCAACGAGTACATTCCCCAATGCAAAATGCCGGTTGTGATTTTTCATGGCGATAAAGACGAGGTGATTTATTATGAATCCTCCGTAAAACTAAAACAACACTTCAAAAAAGGAGATACTTTAATAACACTAAAAGGCATGAACCATAACGGAATGACGGATAATGCGGATTATCTGACCGCCATTAAGGTTGTTTTACGGTAATTTTCTGAAAATGCTATAATTTGTAGCAATCAATCCTTCTTCTTTGCCCTACCTTTGTTCTGTGAGCAAGGTAAAAACAACATATTTCTGTCAAAGTTGCGGCACCCAACATAACAAATGGGTGGGGCGTTGTACTAGTTGTAATGAATGGAACACATTAGTCGAAGAAAAAGTGCAGAAAGAAACTAAAAACGACAGGCTGCAAATTTTTTCATCCAACAAATCTGCCTCGGGTACAAATAAATCTGTTTTGTTACAAGACGTAGGCTTGCAGGACTATCCGCGCATTGCCGTGCCCGGTAAAGAATTAACACGCGTTCTTGGCGGAGGTATTGTTCCCGGCTCATTGGTATTATTTGGAGGAGAACCCGGTATTGGAAAATCAACTTTAATGTTACAGCTTGCTTTGCGTTTAAAAAATTTAAAGGTTTTATATGTTAGTGGCGAAGAAAGCGAACAACAAATAAAAATGCGCGCCGAGCGAATCGGCATTACTACCGAAAGCTGTTTTATTTTGCAGGAAACAAATACCCAAAATATTTTTTCGCAGATAGAACAAATACAACCACAATTGGTTGTTCTTGATTCTATTCAAACGCTTCACACAAGTTATGTGGAGAGCAGTCCTGGCAGCGTTTCACAAGTGCGTGAATGTGCAGCAGAATTTTTGCGGTTCGCTAAAGAAACCAATACGCCCGTGTTTATGATTGGTCATATTACTAAGGAAGGCAGCTTGGCCGGACCAAAAGTTTTAGAGCACATGGTAGATACCGTTCTTCAGTTTGAAGGCGACACGAATCATGTTTACCGTTTATTGCGCGCCACAAAAAACCGTTTCGGAAGCACTAACGAAATGGGTATTTACGAAATGAATGGTGATGGTCTGCGCGAAGTAACCAATCCATCTGAAATTTTAATAACGCAGCGCGAACATGCCACAAGCGGTGTTGCTATTGCCGCAACAATGGAAGGCAACCGTCCGATGTTAATCGAAACACAGGCCTTGGTAAGCAGCGCAGCTTATGGTACGCCTCAACGCTCATCAACAGGTTTTGATTTGAGGAGATTATCGATGTTGCTTGCTGTTTTAGAAAAACGTTGTGGTTTCCGGTTAGCCGTAAAAGATGTTTTCATAAATATAGCAGGCGGCATTAAGGTTGAAGACCCCGGGATTGATTTGGCTTTGGTTTGTGGGATTTTATCTAGCAATGAAGATCTTCCGATTCCGCAAAATGTTTGTTTTGCCGGTGAAGTTGGTTTAACGGGTGAAATCCGTCCGGTAAGCCATATTGAACAGCGTATTTCTGAAGCGCAAAAGTTAGGATTTGAGAAAATCTTTATTTCATCCTACAATAAAAAAGGCTTAGATTTGAAACAGTTTTCCATTGAGGTTATTACCGTAACAAAAATGGAAGACGTGTTTAGCAAATTGTTCGCTTCATGAAAAATTTCTTTTTGATAATTTCTTTTTTTTTCGTCTCTCTTTCTTTAAAATCACAATTACCCGGGAAACTTGACAGTTTAGCAAAAGCCTATGAGGTTTTAAAAGAAGATACCGCAAAAGTTGATCGTTTTCTGTGGATGGCTACAGAGCTATCTTCTATCGATACTGCTCTTGCCGGACAATATGGGAAAAGGGCTTTTACTCTTGCTAAAAAAATAAACGACATTAAAGGCATTGGAAATTCTTACAACTATTTCGGCCGGGTACATTACTTGCGGCAAAACTTAGATGATGCATTGATTTGTTTTAAAAAAGCAGACGAGTATTTTCGCAAATGCGGTTATTTAAGGGGCAGCGCAAGTGTTTTAAATAATTGCGGCGTTATTTACAATTCAAAAGGTGATTATGAAATGGCGCTTGTGTTTCAGAAAAAAGGCCTCGAGATGAACAGGCTGACAAAAAACGAAGACGGTATCGGTAATAATTATGTAAACATTGGCAATACTTTAAATATTAAAGGCGATTTTTCTGAAGCCATGGAGTGGTTTATTAAAGCAGAAAAAATATTCTTTAAACTTGAAAAATGGGAATCGTTGGCCACTGTTTATTATAATATGGGATATGTGCACTACAACATCCATCATCCCGAAAAAACCATTGAATATCTAGAAAAATCACTCCGGTTAAGAGAAGAAAAAACTTTTAATAAAGTTGGAATGTCGTACTGCCACGTCTTTTTAGGCTCAATCTATTCTGATTCGTTAACACTGGATATTGGAAAAGCTAATTTTCATTTTAATAAAGTTGTTGCGCTTTGCTCAGAGACTGGCGATCGGCTTACGCTTGCTTCGGCTTACGTTAGTTTAGCTAAAGGTTACATCGCACAGAACAAAACAGACTCGGCGCTTATGAATGCCAGGCTTGGTTTAAAAATTAGCAGAGAGATGGGCGATTTGAAATCGGTTGTTGGAGCCCTGTACCAGTGCGGTGAAGTTTTACGTTTCATGAAAAAATTCAATGAAGCTATTCCTTATTTTAAAGAGTCGTACGAAACTGCAATTAAAATGACAGACGAAACCTTTCAGGCCAACGGGGCTCAGGGGATGGCAATGTGTTTACATAATACAGGTAAACATAAAGAGGCCTTCGAATGGTTCATGATATACGCCCGCAAAAAGGACGCCCTTTATAGCAAAGAAAGTTTGCGCGCAGTGTCTGACATGGAAGCGAAATATCAAAACAACAAAAAACAGCTTGAGATTGATAATTTAAGCAAGACAAAAAAACTACAAACCCTTGAGCTGGAAAATAAGCAAAAAGAAAGTTCTGCTAAAAATAAAATTCTGCTGCTTGGTACATTCGCTTTAGTAGGCATTGCTGTTTTTGCTTTCTTTGCTTTTAAAAACTTTAAGAAGGCACAAAAAGCAAACCTTATTATCAGCAGCCAGAAAGAAATGGTGGAGCTTCAGAAAGAAGAAATTACCATGCAGAAAGTTTTGGTTGACGAAAAACAAAAAGAAATTATCGACAGCATTAACTACGCTCAAAAAATTCAAAGCGCTGTATTAACAAGCGAAGAGGTGTGGAAAAAGATATCGCCGGAGTATTTTATTATTTTCTTTCCGAAAGACATCGTTAGCGGGGATTTTTATTGGGCCTATAACACCATGAATAACCGTTCGGTATTTGCATTGGCCGATTGTACGGGCCACGGCGTTCCCGGCGGTTTCATGAGCATGCTGGGTAATAGTTTTTTAAACGAATTGGTTGTAGAAAATAAATTATTTAAAACGGATATCGTCCTTAATAAATT
>CAZRNW010000308.1:3148-5024 GCA_964601535.1 uncultured Flavobacteriaceae bacterium | reverse complement strand
AGCACCTATTACAAATGGGATAGTGTTTCGCCCGCAACCGACCGGAGAGGAATCTTCACTCAGTTTCCGCACATGGTGAGTACTTCGTATAAAATGAAATTTTTGTATTTCACCAATAATAAAAAATTCTCTTTTAAATCAGGCTACTCCTGCTCATACCGTCAGCTGAAATCAAGCTTTAGCTGGGTAGTTACCGCAAATGCTTATTACAATACCCTTAACTCCGACAGCTCGCTGATTCCAAAACAAATTCAGCCGTATTACGATTTACATGCCAATATTAAAGGATTAGACGTAGTCGGCTGTTCTGTTTATGGCGGCGCTTCATTTAATTTGGTTTTATGGAGAGCCTTTTTTGTGAATGCTACCGTTTTAGGCGGACCTGAACAACAATGGCGGACCTATAAATATTTAAACGATACATTACATCTTGGTCGCACCACTTCTTATATAGCTTATTCAGGTGATTTGCGCGGCTCGATGGGACTTAATTTTAAACGCTGGTTTGTAATTTCATCCATTGTTTGTGATTTCAGTCTGAACAAAAGCAACGCGATGCGGTTTACGCAAAGATATATCAGCGGACAATTCTCAATCGGCTACCGCTTCAAAGTAAAAACTCCAAAAATTTATCAGCGTTTTCAGCAGACGAAATTGTATCAGTTAATGTGATGATTAGTCAATTCGGCAATTTGACAATGGGGTGATATTATCCGTGATAAACCCTCGAAGCAACGATAAGTCCATTTTTAATTTCCAGCACCTCACCTACTCTTAAATCCTCTTCGCCTTTTACGTGACGGATGTAGTCCATGAAGACTTGTTCTTCATCGGCGGTTAGTTTTTTTACTTCGTAGTTTAAAGTCAGGAGGCGGTCGAATGCATCTTTCCACCAGGCACGTAAAGCGGGTTTCCCTTTAATTAATCCGTTGGTTTCGGGTTGACGGATTTTTAATTTGGGAGAGAAATGTTCGGCTGTTTCTGAATATAAACTCAATAAGTTCTCAAGACTATGTTCGTTAAAAGCGGCGAACCATTTTGTGGCGATATTTTTATTTTGTTCAGCACTCATTTAATTTTATCTTTAGTGGATGATTCGGAATTTCTGGTTTATTGGTTTCTGTGTTTCTATGTTTCTCGTTTCTTGTTCAGATAAAAAACAAGATGTGGATCTTATTATTCATAATGCAGTTATTTATACTGTCGATTCTTCTTTTTCTGTTCAGCAAGCAATGGCTGTCAAAGATGGTAAAATTATTGAAACAGGCAGCAACGAACAAATTTTAAATTCATATACCGCCAAAGAAATAAACGACATCGGAGGCAAAACAATTTTCCCGGGATTTATTGATGCGCATTGTCATTTTTTGAATTATGGCTTAGGATTAACGCAGGTTGACCTTGTTGGCACGAAATCATTTGAAGAAGTAATACAAAAAGTAAAAGATTTTTCAGTGAAAATGGACCAAATCAAAAATCCTGAAATTAAAACGGAAGATAACTGGATTATTGGCCGCGGATGGGATCAGAATGATTGGGAGGTAAAGGAATTTCCTTCAAAGAAGGAATTAGATTCCCTGTTTCCAAACACTCCTGTTGTTTTAAAAAGAATCGACGGCCACGCGGCTTTAGTCAACACTGCCGCCATGAAAAAAGCAGGATTGGGCCTATGGTCAGAAGTTGCCGGAGGCGAAATTTACAAAACCTACTATCATAAACAATTTGTTAAAAAGAATAACGAAGATGCCGGATTTGGATTAACTGGAATTCTCATTGATAACGCAGTTGATTTAGTCACATCAAAAATTCCACTCCCGACAAAAGAAAAATACTTTAATGCTTTATTAGCTGCACAGGAAAATTGTTTGGGAGTTGG
>CAZRNW010000308.1:0-3138 GCA_964601535.1 uncultured Flavobacteriaceae bacterium | reverse complement strand
TTAACTACTGTTGATGATGCGGGCTTAATGAAATATGAAATTGATGCGATTGATGAATTACAAAAATCAGGCAAATTAAAAATGCGTGTTTACGCGATGTTGAGTGACAGCGCTCCGAATTATAAATATTATTTGGAAAAAGGTCCGTACAAAACAGAGAGATTGAATGTCCGGTCTTTTAAATTTTATGCCGATGGTGCTTTAGGTTCCCGTGGGGCTTGTTTATTGTCGGATTATGAAGATAAAAAAGTTTGGAAAGGATTTTTGCTGAATACCAAAGAACATTTTGAAAAGTATGCTGCAATACTTTACGAGAAAGGATTTCAAATGAATACCCATTGCATTGGTGATTCAGCTGTAAGGTTAATGAATTACATCAATAATTATCCGAATGGCTATGAACGGAAAGGTAGTACCGTGACCTTTACGTCATCAGTGCATGATCCAACCGTTTATGAAAGAAGATGGCGCGTAGAACATTATCAGGTTGCTGATCCATCCGATCTCAGTGGAGGTATTCCCTCGATTCAGCCAACTCACGCCACCAGCGATATGTACTGGGCAGAAGAACGTTTAGGAAAAGAAAGAGTTAAAGGAGCTTATGCTTATAAAGATTTATTAAAGGCAGCCGGACTTGTTGCATTAGGTACAGATTTTCCCGTAGAAGATATTTCACCTTTCAAAACATTTTACGCTGCTGTTTTTCGTAAAGACAGTAAAGGTTTTCCAGAAGGAGGTTACCAAATGGAAAATGCTTTAACAAGGGAAGAAACCATAAAAGGAATGACCATTTGGGCCGCGTATTCTAATTTTGAAGAGAAGGAAAAAGGCAGTCTGGAAAAAGGGAAATTTGCAGACTTCATTATCTTAGACACAGATTTAATGAAATGTGAAGAGAATAAAGTTTTACAAACCCAGGTATTAAAGACTTATATTAACGGAGAATTAGTTTACAAGAAGTAATGGGCTACAAAAGTTTAAATGAATGTTTGGTTGACCTCGAAAAAAACGGCCATCTAGTTCGTATTACCGAAGAGGTGGATCCGAACTTAGAAATGGCCGCTATTCATTTACGCGTTTACGAAATGGGTGGTCCGGCTTTGTTATTCGAGAATGTGAAAGGCTGCGAATTCAAATGTGCTTCCAATATTTTCGGAACCATAGAAAGAAGTAAATTTATTTTCAGGGAAAATTTTGAAAAAGTTCAGACTTTAATTGATCTGAAAAATCATCCGATAAAAGCTTTAAAACGTCCTTTCAGCTATCTGAATGTTTCGGCTGCGGCTTTAGCTTCTCTTCCTAAAAAGAATCCGTTTTCAAAACCTGTTCTATTTAAAGAAACTACCATTGATAAACTCCCGCAAATAAAACACTGGAGCAAAGATGGCGGTGCATTTATTACATTGCCTCAAGTTTATAGTGAAGACATAGATAATCCCGGTATCATGCATGCAAATATCGGCATGTACCGCATTCAATTAAGCGGCAACAATTATATTCAGAATAAAGAAATTGGTTTACATTATCAAATTCACAGAGGAATCGGCGTTCATCAAACAAAAGCAAATGCAAAAGGACAACCTCTTAAAGTTTCTGTTTTTATTGGTGGTCCGCCTTCACATACTTTAGCTGCTGTTATGCCATTGCCTGAAGGATTAAGTGAAGCTACATTTGCAGGCGCCTTGGGTGGAAGAAGATTCCGTTATTATTACGAGAATGGTTTTTGTATCAGCACCGATGCAGATTTTGTGATTACAGGGGAAATTTATCCGAACGAAACAAAACCGGAAGGACCATTCGGCGATCATTTAGGTTATTATAGTTTAGCACACGATTTTCCTGTGATGAAAGTGAATAAGGTCTATCACCGCGAAAATGCAATCTGGCCTTTTACTGTTGTAGGAAGACCGCCACAAGAAGATACAAGCTTCGGTGCTTTGATTCATGAATTAGCAGGAGATGCAATTCCGCTGGAGATTCCGGGATTAAAAGAAGTAAATGCAGTGGATGCGGCGGGCGTTCATCCTTTATTATTAGCAATAGGAAGCGAACGTTACACACCTTACCAAAACGTAAAACATCCGCAGGAATTATTGACTATCGCGAATCATATTTTAGGCAGCGGACAATTAAGTCTGGCTAAATTTTTATTTATAGCAGCAAATGGTAGCGATAAATTAAGTACGCACAATATTGAAGAATATTTTAAAAATGTTTTAGAACGCATCGACCTGAAACGCGATATGCATTTTTACACCAATACTACGATTGATACTTTAGATTACAGCGGCACCGGTTTGAACAGCGGAAGTAAAGTTGTTTTTGCTGCCTGTGGAGAGAAGAAAAGAGAACTCGCTAAAACTATCAGTAAAGAAATTTTAGAATTAAAATCGTTTACTCATGCCTTTTTGGCAATGCCGGGTGTTTTAATTTTGGAAGGAAAGAAGTTTAAAAGTCATGATGCAACCGAAGAAGAAGTTGCTGAATTCAATATCGAAATCATCCGCAACCGCATTGATACAAATCCGTATCCTTTAATTATTATTTGCGATGACAGCGATTTTACTTCTGCTAACTTAAATAATTGGTTGTGGGTAACCTTTACAAGAAGCAATCCGAGTCATGATATTTACGGGGTAAATCCTCTAACTAAATTCAAACACTTTGGTTGCGACAGCGTGATCATCGACGCCCGCATAAAACCAAATCACGCCCCTGTCCTAGTAAAAGATCCTGCAATAGAAAAACGTGTTGACAGATTGTTTGAGAAAGGCGGGAGTTTGGAGAAATTCAAAATTTAAAGATTCAAAGATTTGAAGATTGCTTTGCGACCTTTGCGCCTGCTTTGTGTTCTTTGCGGTTAAAATTTGCGCATGATAAAATTGCAGGTTTCAAAAAAAATAGAACCAAGAAACTTAGAAACCAGAAACCCAGAAACAATCTACTTCCTAATAAAAATAAAATCACCGCCCTCATCCCCTACATTCTGGATCACGCCAAATTGCGGTAAGCTGCTGCTGTTATTTCCTACAGGAGTTTCAATGGCTTGAAACAAGGTGGCTGAGGAATAATATTTGTCCTTGTTCTTTTCCAAACGGTCTAACAAATATTTTATAAATACACTTTTATTCGGAACGG
>CAZRNW010000307.1:0-5029 GCA_964601535.1 uncultured Flavobacteriaceae bacterium | reverse complement strand
GTGCGAAACCTGCTTCAGTTGGAATGTTTGGCGATTGTTTGATGATTTGGTGTGAAATCTCCTTTAGATTCGAAACAATCGCAGCAAATTCTTTATCACCCTTTGGCGGTTTTACCTCATCAAAAGCTTCCACTTTTGCTTTGTGATAAGGTTCGCTTTGTACAAATTCTTTTATTTTGAAGCGCTTCTTGCCTTGTATAATAACGGTAGTATTGCCATCGGGCATACGCAACATTTTTATGATGTGCGCAACAGTACCAATAGTGTTCAAATCTTCAAAAGAAGGCTCTTCCACCGAGTCTTTTTTCTGGGAAACAACCCCAATGGTGCGGTCGCCTTTGTACGATTCTTTTATAAGGGCAATAGATTTATCTCTTCCAACAGTAATTGGTATCACAACGCCGGGGAAAAGCACAGTATTACGAAGCGGTAAAATTGGCAGTACATCGGGCAGTATTTCGGCCTGCATATTATCTTCATCCTCACTCGAAAGCAGGGGTATAAAATCGCTATCCTCGTCAATTGCAGGATTAAAGGGCATTCGGTCGCTATCACTAAAAAAATTCATACGGTTCTTGTTAAAATGCGACTATTAAGATACCACAATTATGCCAATGTAAAAAACCCGACTTTATGGCATAAGTTTTAGGTAAAAGGTTCACTTTTGTAACGCCATTTTACTACATTTAGTTTAAAATTTAAGCATGAAAAAACAATTACTTTTTTTAGCCGGTATTATTTTTTCTCTATCATTATTTCCGCAAGAGTACCGCGAAATGATGAATAAATCCGATGCCAATTTATATGATATCCAAAAATCATTTAATGATTATTGGAAAGATAAAGACAGCACCCAAAAAGGCAATGGTTATAAAGTTTTTAAACGCTTGGAATATTTTGCAGAAAGAAGGGTTTATCCTTCAGGTAACCTCTCTCAATTAAGTTTAACAGCTAAAAATTATTCCGATTTTCTTAAAAATAATTCAGGTTCCAATGCGAAAATAGCATCTACAACCTGGACTGCACTTGGTCCTTTCGGCGCATTGAATTTTCCGGCTTATCCGCAATACGTAGCAGCAGGCAGGTTAGATTTTTTAAGAATTGACATTAATAATACAAACGTAATGTACACAGGTTCGCCAACAGGTGGATTATGGAAAACAACTGATGGCGGATTAACATGGTCGACAGCTACAGATAATTTACCTGTTACAGGGTTCTCAGATCTTGCAATTGATCCAAGCAACAGCAATATTTTATATTTAGCTACCGGCGATGGAAATACTTCTTATTGTAATAGTATTGGGGTTTTAAAATCAACCGATGGCGGGGCAACATGGAATACAACAGGATTAACATATTCGGTAACCCAAAACCGGCATATTTTAAGATTAGTAATTAATTCCTCAAATCCTCAGATAGTAATAGCTGCAACCAATAATGGAATCTGGCGCACAACCGATGGCGGCGCAACATGGAACCTTTCATTAAATCAAAATCTGAAAGACATGGAATACCGTCCTTCCGATCCTAACACGGTTTACGCTTCAGGTTACTATGGTTTTTGGAAATCAACAGATGGAGGTGCTAGTTTTTCTCAAATCAGCAGTGGAATTCCTACTTCAGGATTTAATGGGATGTCGATTGGTGTTACGCCGGCAGATGCTGATTATGTTTATGCAATTGTCACTTCTACCAATGGTGGTTTTGGCGGTTTTTACCGGTCAACCGACGCAGGCACCACTTTTTCCGCAATGAATACTTCAACTTATAATATTTTAGGTTATAGCCCTACAACATCGGGTGGACAAGGCTCTTATAATTTATGCATAGATGTACATCCTGCTTTAAAAAACATTGTAACTGTAGGAGGGATTTACCCTTGGTACACTACTAATGGAGGAACTTCATTTACACAATTAACTTCTGTTTCAACACCAACTTTTATTCATCCGGATACACACGATATTACTTATTCAGCTACCGGCTCCGAAATTTTTATTTCAAACGATGGTGGTTTGCATAAGTATTCATCAAATACAATTACAAACATGACCGGCAACATGAATATCGCCGAAATTTATAAAATAGGTTTATCATCCTTAACGCCCGACTTGTGGATTACAGGTTTGCAGGATAACGGTTCGAGTATTCATTCTGCAAGTACGTATTCATTTACATTAGGAGCGGATGGTATGGATTGTTTTTTTGACAGGACAAATAATAATAATGTTTTTGGTTCTTCTCAATTCGGTGGTTTTGAAGTATCATCAGATGGTGGTATGAATTGGAGCGGAGCAGGTTGGTTCCCAGGAACTGCTGCATGGATTGCTCCCTGGCATCAGGACCCTTCAGTGCCAACAACTATTTACGCTGCTAAAACTGATGTGTGGAAGTCAACAAATATGGGAACAACTTTTAATTCCCTTTCGCCAATTACTG
Organism: uncultured Flavobacteriaceae bacterium; assembly: GCA_964601535.1. GTDB lineage: Bacteria > Bacteroidota > Bacteroidia > B-17B0 > Aurantibacillaceae > JAHEYG01. The sequence goes on along the minus strand of CAZRNW010000307.1, from coordinate 2,587 downwards.
CCATAGGCGGATATGTTACAGAATTTGAAGTAGCACCTTCGAATAATCAGGTACTTTATGTAATAAAGGGAGGAAAGTTATTCAGAAGCGGAGATGGCGGCGTAAGCTGGACTGATGTTAGTGCCGGATTGCCTACAAGTGTTGCCTATCCTACTTATATTACAATTAATCCAACAGATGAAAATAAAGTTTGGATAACATTTAGTGGCTATTCCGCAGGAAATAAAATTTACAAAACCATTAATGGAGGAATTACGTGGACGAATGTGTCTTATAATTTACCAAACATTCCCGCCAACACTTCAGTCTATTTGCCAAGTTCAAATGATGCAATTTATGTTGGTATGGATGTAGGTGTTTATTATATGGACAATACCATGTCGTCGTGGACGTTGTATAATACCGGTTTGCCGAATGTAGAAATATCGCAATTAAAAATTTCGCCTGCTGCGCCGACAAAATTAAGGGCAGCGACCTATGGAAGGGGTGTTTATGAAGTAGATATTCTTGCGGCGCCATTGGGTAGTTTTTCAATTGCAGCCATTCCGTACTGTGCCGGACAAAATATTCAGTTTACAGATTTATCAACGCTTTCACCGAACGGGTGGGCATGGAATGTAAATCCCTCGGCCGGTGTTGTTATTACTTCACCTTCTTCTCAAAATCCTCAAATTAGTTTTCCTTCACCTGGTAATTATTCAGTGACTTTAATTCCTAGTAATGTAATTGGTCCCGGTAATCCTGTTACCCAAACCATAACGGTTAATGCCCCTCCTACAGTTAGTGTGGCAGCTGCGAACCAAACTATTTGTATTGGCGAGTATGTTGTGTTTTCGGTTTCCGGCGCTTCAACTTATACCTGGAGTAATGGCGGCGGAAATAATACATTGGCAATTTATGGTCCGACAACCGCTGCAACTTACACAGTTTATGGTCAGGCTACTAACGGATGTATCACCGCGGTTCCGCTTTCGGTGGCGGTTGATCCATGCGTTGGGATAAATGAATTAAAAGCAGGTGAAAACTCTATTCTTGTTTATCCGAATCCTAATCAGGGCGTGTTTACTGTTGAGGTGAAAAATGAAACTGAGATTAGTCTTTATTCTGCAATTGGAAGCGAATTGCTCAGGAAAAAAGTGAGTGCAGGTAAAACGGAATTAACTATTTCAAACTTGGCAAGCGGAATTTATTATTTGAAATCGGTTTCAGGAAATAAATCGACTGTGATTAAATTGGTGAAGGAGAAGTAGGCGTATTTATTTCTTCTTTCCTAAAATTCTGGAAATGTATTTATCCGTTGGCATTAATGACCTTTGAATTCTTTTGGCATAAGTGATGCTGTCGATCATTTCCTTATTCTTTTCTTCCAATAAATGTTTTTGATGTGTTACTTCCTCTGTCCTCTCCCTAACTGTTTTTTCCAGTTTCTCTTTTTCCTTTTCAAGTTTTTTGGTTCTGTTTTTTAAGTAACCACGTATGGCAGCGAAACCTGCAAAAACATATATGCAATACGCCCACCAGGTGCGGTTCCAGGGTGGGAGAACGGTGAATGAGAATTGAACCGGTTTCGAATTCCATAATCCATCGTTATTGCGCGCTATTAATTTAAAAGTATATTTTCCCTCAGGAAGTGTAGAAAAATTAACCTGTTCCTCAGAAGTTTCATGCCAGTTTTTGTCAACCCCTTCCAGAAAATACCTGAACATTAATTTACTTCCGTCCGATAAACAAACTCCCTTGAAATTAATAATGAGTGGGTTGAAATTGTAGGGGATTTCAATATCTTTTAAATTCAGGTATTCAACCGTGTCTTCGTTGCTAATGTAATTTAAAGACTGAATTGTGGTAATAGCCTCGGTTTGATTAAATATCGACTTACTAAAATCTATTTTATAATTAGAAGACGATCCTTCGTTCGTATAATAGTTAAAGGTTAAAGTGCTGTCGGTTATAAATGTTTCGGATATTTCGAAATTATTATACTTTTCAAAGGTTTTAATATTAGTAATTAAATTAGTTTTTAAATCGATGCGGCAAATATGCATAGGTTCATCCAGTGGCATGATTATTAAATTGTCCTTTATTAATTCAATGTTTCCGTAAGTGGTGTTAAATTTATCAGGTAAATCAACTTTACTAACAGATGGACTTTGGTTTTCAAACGCAATCATTCCAAGCAGTGGTTGTCTGGTATGAAAAATATATTTATTCTTATCATTGGTTTTTAAAAGGTGGTTAAAATCTAAAAAGGAAACTTTTTTCGGGTTATCAACTTTCAATTCTGTAATTTTATTTTCATCAAACGAGAAAATTTTCGTTTCGCTATTGTATACAGTTTTAATTAAATATTTCTTGTTTTTAGAATCAGAGATGCCGAATAAAGAGCTTAAATCACATTTTAGAAGATTATCAGACTGGATAGATGTTAGTTTATCGTTTTTCAGTGAGTAGAAAGATTTATTTGTTGCGATAAAACCATTCTGCCAGGAATCTTTATCGTTCTTTGCTTTTTGTAAAGGAATAAAGTAATTAAGGGTATCCTGAAGTCCTATTTCACGGCCGAAGCAATAAAGTTCTTTACCATCGG
>CAZRNW010000306.1:2581-5076 GCA_964601535.1 uncultured Flavobacteriaceae bacterium | reverse complement strand
GAAACCTTTAGAAAGTGACATGATTGCAGGGTACCAACTTAGGGATACCCATGGGGAGATGCTCTCTGTAGAAGGCGCTGATATTTCAGAGCTTGAAGCAGGTAAGGGCCGCCTCAATGATAACCACGGTAAAGGGTTCTTTAATTCTATTGGCCGTATCACTGGCGCTAAAAAGATCTTCAAAAGAGATGACTGTGAAAACGAACGCCAGGAATACTACTGGGATAAAGTAAAAGCCCCGTACATCTACGTTAAGGGATACCTTTACGATGATGAAGACCATCCGAATGCAAGAGCTGCTGCCGCTATCTTAAGAAATATCCATAAGACAGATACTCCATTACAACTGAAAGCTTCAGTTGAAGGTGGTGTTGTTGCTCGTGGTATTTCCGATAGTTCACTTCTTGCTAGAACAAAGATTCATTCTGTTGCTCTAACATTTACTCCTGCCAATAATGCAACACTTATCGAGCCAATTAGCTTGAATAAATCTGAGATTGATGAAGCTGCAGATATGCTTCTCATCAAATCCGTATTACACTTGGCTGAGACAAACGTTCCTTCATTCCGTCATATCGTGAGAGATGCGTCGGCAACGAAGGTTCAAAACAATCTATATAAACTAGTTGATTTAATGAAAGAACTTGGCATCGAAGGAGATATTGCTATCCCGTCGAAAGCTAAGATTCTAGAAAAAGCATTAGAACAAAAGATCCAATCCAATGTTGCTAAGATTCACGAGCTAATGACACTGCTTCGTGAAGAGCAAGACCCTATGGATAAGGGAATCAAGAATACACTTGCTGCTGCCGGTATGGGAGCTGCAATGGCAATGAGCCCTGCAAAGATCGCTCCAGAACCTCCAGCTCCAGTTCAACAAGAACAACCTGCTAAACGTTCAGCTGAACAAGTTTACGCTGATGTATCCAAGCAATATCCTTTGCTGGGTGCTATCGGAATGAAAGAGTCATCTGGCGGTAAGAATCTAAAACATGCCACAATGCAAGAAGGCCCTCACAAAGGTCATACAGCTGGCGGTATGTTCGGAATGATGCCTAATTCGGCACAATTCGTCCTATCTAAAGATCCAGAGCTTGCTAAGAAGTATCCGCAAATGGTTGAGGCCGCTAAAGATATGGGCAAAAATCATAAGCAGTTTACTGATCTATTTAATAATGATCCGGAAGCAGCTGCTGACTTCGCTATCTCTTACTTCAAGAGAAACAAAGGTAAGACTAAGAGCGACCAACAGTTAACTTACAGTTGGCTTAATGGATTAAAGGGCTCTTGGAACAAATATAAAGAACATGGTAAAAACTCGTTCGCAGAACACCCTTATGTTAAGGATGTTATGGAAGAGTATCAAAAGTTAAAACCACAAAAAGCTGAGCAAAAGAAGGCACTTAAGAAGGCTATGGTTGCTGGCTACGGTGGGGCGGGGTCACCTACAGATTTAACTGGCGGTGGAGTCGTACAAGCTGAATCCTTAGAGCAGGGAAGGCCCGGCTTTAAGTATGTAACTTGTAATAACTGTGGCAAAGAACAAGTTCATGCCAAGTACCAGGTAAAATGTAGAGAGTGTGGTCATGGTATGAGTTTTGAAAAGCTATACGATGCCATGCGTGGTAACAAGTAAGTAACAGCTACGTGTTTAAGTAAGGGCACGTGGTATATTTAATCAATATTGAGTTCGTACTCATAATGTAAAAGGAGAAATTACTCATGGCAAATTCAAAGCAAATCTTGCAAAAGATGGCTCGTAACGCTAAAATGCTTGGTCTGACTGTCAATTCTGAAAGTCAATCTGCAGTCGTTATCGAAAACGGTACTAACGACATCACTATTAGTTACGCTGACGCATCTTTCAGCCCTGCTGTTGTAGGCGGTGTTGATTCTAGCGTATCTCCATATCTTGGAATTGGCGTTGGTAATCCTGGTAAAGTCGTAATCACTTGCGCAGATACTACTCAAACTGCTGTTTGGGCTAAAGTTCTTGCAATGTGCGCTGCACTGGCAAATGACATTACTTTGGCTGGCGGTCTTTCTGCTGAAATTCGTGGACATAGCGATATTCTTGGCCTTGGTCAGTAATCTAAACGGTAACTGATAAGGAGAGAATAATGGATAACAAATTAACTAAAAGTCTGACAGACCTGATCGACGAGACTCTTCTAGAACTAGATGAGTTGCGTAAATCACGTTTTGCAGCTTCTGAAATCAAGATCGAAGGACCAGGCGATGGTATCGCTGGAAAACCTTCTGATGGCGATCTTCATGCTAAAAAGGGCGAAAACGAAGCCGCTAAAGCTGAAGACAAAAAAGAAGACGAAAAAGACGAAGATAAAAAGAAAAAAGAAGAAATGGAAAAAGGCGTTCTTGACGAAGCTGAAAAAGCTGAGAAGAAGGACGATGCCAAATCTGAAGATAAAAAAGACGACGACAAGAAAGACAAAGACGCAAAAGGTGGTAAAGACCACGAAGCTGAAGAGAAAAAA
>CAZRNW010000306.1:0-2571 GCA_964601535.1 uncultured Flavobacteriaceae bacterium | reverse complement strand
ACTTGCGGACTTGGCTGACATGAAGAAGTCGTTGGCTGAAGAGTCTGAGTCACTAATGAAGAGCTACGTTGAAGAACGTGTTAAGCCTCTTGAAGACAAACTTTCTACAATCCTGGACCTAGTGAACAAGATTGCAGATCAGCCTGTTGCTCCGAAAGGTGTAACTGCTAGAGCTCCTGCCGCTGCTGTACTGATGAAGTCAGAAGATGCTGGAACTGAGCCATTGTCTAAAGGTGAAGTAGCAAGTAAGCTATTTGAATTAAAGAAGTCTGGAACCAAAGTTGATAGTTTAGATATTACTAAAGCTGAAATGGGTCAAGACTTACAAACAATTGTTAAAAAATACGAGATTTCGTAATCAAAGGAGAAAACGAAAATGATGACAGACGCTGTTAATCAAATTCTATCAGGGCTAGATCAAGGTATCGTGTCTCAAGCAGACATCGAGAACCTGAACAAAGCCATCACAGCCGGTTACGGCGGAGCTGGTAAACCCACAGACCTCACTTATGGTGGTGTCCTTCAAGCGGAATCATTAGAAGCTACATTGAAAAGTGTTACCTTCGACATGAAGAACTTGAAAATGTGGCCTGCAATCTCCGTTGATAAGGCATATAACCTGTTCGAACAATACAACCGTTTGATCTCTTACGGTTCTGACTCTGCACCATACATTGGTGAGGGTGGAGCACCGATTGAAGAAGATTCAACGTATGTACGTGACGGTCAAAAGATCGTGTTCTTTGGTACACGCCGTAAGGTGTCTCACCAAATGACATTGGTCCGTACGACTGTTGGCGACATTGTTGCTCAACAAGCAAAAGAAGGAACAATGCACCTTCTTAAGAACGTTGAACGTGAGATGTACTGGGGACATGCCCATTTCATCAATCGTCTTGACGGTTCTAACACTGGTTCGCCAGCTGATCTTCCACAGAACAGCATCGCGATGTCAGGTTTGCTACAACAACTTAAAAAGGGTGATTCTGACGTATTAATGCGTTCAGGTGACTTCGAGGGTTATGGCGACGCGCAATCGATCGCACAAGACCTTGGTGGTAACGTAATCGCTCAAGACGATATCGAGCGTTTGGCTGTTATCGCATTGGAAAACTTCGGTTCTCCAAGTGAATTGCACATCGAACCTGCTGCTTTGTCAGCTTTCGTTAAGCAGTTCTATCCTCAGTTCCGTTCACAACCTGGTCTTTCTGGTCAAACAGTTGGATACGATGTAAATGGAATGACTACTACTGCTGGTAAAGTAGACTTCAAGCCTAACTTGTTCTTGCGCCCTCGCGCTGGTGCTCGTGCTCTTGCGGTTTCTGCTCAAGCTCCACAACCTGGTGCTTTCGCGGTTGCTTCTGCCGGTACTGGTTCAGGATCAGCTCTTCAAGCTGGTGTTTATCAAATCAAGGCTACCTTGGTTAATGACGCTGGTGAATCTATCCCGGTTCAAGGTGCTGCTGCAACTATCACTGCAGGACAAAACATCACTCTGACAGTTTCTGGTATGCCTGCTGGTGTTAAATACATCAAAGCTTACTTGTCTGCTCCAGGCGGTGCTGTTGGTACTGAGAAATTCGCTGGAAACTTTGCTAACGCAGGTAACACTACCTACGTACTTGCTGGCCGTAAACAAGCTGGTTTGGGTGAAGCGTTCTTGTTGGATATGTCAGCTGAGTGCATGAAGTTCAAGCAATTGGCTCCATTAAGCAAAATCAACTTTGCTATCGTTACGACTGCTCTTGAGTTCGCGATTGTTATGTACGGAGCTCTATTCGTATATACTCCACGATTCAACTGTTTGTTTGAAAACGTAGGTAAGTAATCAATAATAAAAATTGAGTAAATAAAGGCCGATTTATCGGCCTTTTTTATTTGTAGATATGAATATTTCTGGATTAAAGATTTACATTGTTGCTACTATTATTTATCTCGCTATAGGTATTTATGGTGTATTTGTTCTTTATAAGATAGATCAAACATTAAATAAAGTTAATGAAACATTATCACATTTAGATGGTAAAATATAAGTATGGACTTTGATTATATAGAAGAATTATTAAAATCTAAAAACTTAGAATCTCTTTCTAAGAATAAAAAATTGATAGATCACTTTATTCAAAGTTCTAGAATGCTTAGAAATCCTAACGCAACAGAGCATGAACGCGGTGCGGCTCTTGCAAACATTAAATTATTGAATGAAACACGTGGTGTTGGTGTATCTCCTACTGATCTGTGGACCCCAGAATCATTTAAGGCTTCAAAAGATAAAGAAGCAATGAAAGCATCAAAAAATCAAAAGAGCGTTACCCCGGTCAATCCTGGCACCAATATAAAGCCAAAATATTCTCCAATATATGGGGAACATTATAATCTTTCACAAAAAATGTGGAACCAATTAAACCCTTCTGAACAGACAGAAATGTTTAATCATCATAATAATGTTATGGCTGGAAAAGTACCTGAATTAGGCCATATTAAAACTGCAATTGAATCAAAAAGAAATAAAGTTATTAAATCTATAGAAGATAGTATTGAGAAACTTTATAAAGCTTTAGGCTAATACAA
>CAZRNW010000305.1:0-5078 GCA_964601535.1 uncultured Flavobacteriaceae bacterium | reverse complement strand
TGTGGTTTGAGTAGGGTTATTGGTGGTATTACTAACACAAACTGAATTTCCTACTATACCCAATGTATTGGTAAGAAGAGAAACTGTTTGCGTAGGAACCGGAACAACGGTAAGTGTAATCACTTTTGGAATAGATAAACAACCTGCACCTGTTTGTCCGAACACAGTATAAGTTGTAGTTACCGTTGGATTAGCAGTATTTGTATAACCTGTAATGTTAGTTAATGTAAATGCCGGTGCCCATGTATAAGTTCCTGATGTTCCTGCACCTGTTGCCGTAAATGTATAGGCTTGTCCGACACAAATTACGGTATTGGTTGGTGTAACCGTTAAGATAGGAGGTGCAGTAACCGTTAGATTAACAACAGCAGTTCCAGTACATGTACCTGTTGCGCCGAAAATAGTGTATTGAGTACTGGTACTTGGGGTGGCACAAACGTTCGGACCGGATGTAGTATTTAAACCCGCTGCAGGAGACCATGTGTAACTGGCAGCACCGGTTGCAACAAGACTAATACAAGGCGCGCCAACACAAGTTGTACCCGAGGAAGGCGTAACCGAAACCGTCAAGGGAGTACCAATAAAAACGTTAGCAGAAGTTGTTCCAGTACAACCTGTGACTGGGTCCTGACCTGTTATTACATACGTTAGATTAGTTAATGGAGAACACGTAACCACAGGGCCGGAGGTTCCGCTTAAATAGGTACCGGGCGACCAAGTATAATTTGTAGCGCCGGAAGCTGTTAATGTTGTTGTACCGCCGGGACAAACAGTAAAGTTACCTGAAACCGTTATCGGTAATGCAGGAACAACACTTACGGTAACAACAGCAGTATTTGTACATGCAGCTGATGTACCGGTGACGGTATAATTTTGGGTTGAGCTAGGTGAGGCAGTAACAACAGCTCCGGTTGTACTACTTAAGCCTGTACCGGGCGACCAAGCATAACTTGTAGCGCCTGATGCGGTAAGAGTTGCCTGAGTTCCGGGACAAACAATTGTTGTACTTGCAACAACATTTACTGTAGGAGTTGGATCAACCTGAATAGTTTGTGTTGCAGTAGCTGTACCGCTTGCTGCATTTGTTAGAATTGTAATTGAATAAGTACCCGCAGTTGGAAAAGTGATACTTGTTGAAGCCGCATTAGCAGAACCAAAAACAGGCCCGCCCGGACTTGATGACCAGGTGTATCCCGTTATTGCAACCGTAGCAGGATTTACAGTACAGTTTACGTTAACTGAACCGCCTGAACAAATTGGCGTTGGTAAAACAAAATTAGGGGTGTATGTAGCAAGGACTTTCAGTGTTATGTTATCAATTGCAAAAGAAGGATCAGTACCAATGTTATCAGCATTATTTACCCATCTGAAACCTAATTGAATTCCTGGCTGGTTATTACAGGTAGCAGGTAAGGCGACAGAATAAGTAGACCACCATCCCTGATTAAATCCGGTACATGCTACTGACGCTGTACAACCTGCATTACCACAACCTGTTTTAGGAGGAGTTGAAAGAAATGTCCATGGACCGAAACCAACTCGATAATAAACAGAACCATCATCAGTTGCTCCTTGTCCGAATAATAAATAATCGAAACCTAAAATAATATTGTTTTGACCTATTGTGCTAATAGTTGGCGACTCAGCTCTACTATCTGAACCTACAGCGGCATTATATGCTGCTCCACAGTCACCGGTTGTACAAGCGAAGGCTACAGCACTTGAAGAGTTTGCTAAATGTAATGTTTGATTACTGCCACATCCGCTTCCGCAGGTATTAACAGCGTTTCCGTTTTCAGTTGCACTAACGTAAAATTCATTGGAGCCCGAAGAAGCAGGAACTAAAAAAGTTTGAAACCAAGGACCATTTCCGCTATTAAAACCGGCTACCGATGTTAAAGCGTTACAGCCAGTACCGAAAGGCTCTGTCCAGAAAGGAGCTTGCGAAAAACCAAATGAAATGGAGAAAACAAAAAGTAAAAAGTAAAAAAGTCTTTTCATACTGTATGTAATAATTTAAAACAACTAAGTTAAGCCTCTATTTTGTTGAACTGCATTTTCTTACTCAATAATATCAACATTTCACTAAGTGGTAAAGATAATAATAAAACAAAACAATTAAAACCTTAAGTCCCCTTGATTTCAACAAGATATTCTTAATTACAGAACCCATACGTGAAGAAAGCCGAAAAGGTTGGTATACCCTGAAAATTAACCGAAATGAGCTAAATTGTTAATAACTTTAACCCTTTTTAGCATATTTTTAACTTGCTTTTCTCGTAAAATAGTAAAACTTTGCAAAACTCTGAAAATGAAGGCCATCCCAAATACCTTTTTTCTGATGCTGATGACAGCAGTTTTCGCCTGTGGCTCAGTACTGGCAGGGGTTTCAGACGACCGCAATAAGCCGGGGGATGACAAAAAAGCGAAGGCTAAACGGGCAGATACCACCTGCAATCCCGTAACTACCCTGATTGAGAACGAAGAAGAGAGCCCTGACACCACTTTAATCCTTTTCCCATCAAACGACCTTTATGCGAGCTGGGATACCAATACTGTTCATCCTTACCACTTTGCAGATTGTTTCCGTCAGGATTCTGTAAGTATTTGCCTTACCGATATCGGTCAAAGCTTTGTGATGCCATTTAAAGGAATGATTACCAGTCAGTTCGGATGGAGGCGTTACCGTCCGCATTATGGCACTGATATTGACCTTGAAATTGGTGATACTGTAGTTTCAGCTTTTGATGGCATGGTACGGATTGCTAAGTCTCATGTACACGGTTATGGTAATGTTGTTATCATCCGCCATGAAAACGGACTCGAAACAGTTTATGCTCATTTATCGAAATTATTGGTTGATCCGGGACAAAAAATAAAAGCCGGTGAAATTTTAGGTTTGGGCGGAAATACCGGCCGTTCTTACGGCGCACACCTTCATTTCGAAATCCGTTATTTAGGACAAGCTCTCGATACAGAAGACTTCATTGATTTTGCAAACGGCAATTTAAAATCGTACGAATTTACATTGCGTAAAACAGATGTTGAAACTAAATACGATTTAAGAGCTTTACATCACCGTCACCGCCGCGATGTTGGCGCTATCAGTTATGTGAAAGCCAAAAACGGAACCACTTACAAAGTTTACCGTGTTCGTCAGGGCGATAATTTAGGACGCATAGCTCAACGTTGCCATACAACCGTAAAAGCACTTTGCAAAAAGAATGGTATTAAACCAACCAAAGTTCTTCAGGTTGGTCAAAAACTAAGAGTTTAAGTTTCCTGTTTTTATTTATTGAGAATGCCGCTGATAATCAAAAGCGAAATTATTCCCATGAAAATAAATACAAACCACTTAATAAAACTGTAGGTGGTTTTTTTCAGTAATTTATTTCCTGCCAAAGCCCCAATCCATGCTGAAACAATAGCAAGAATCAATAATAAATAATTTTCAGAAATTAGTTCTTTGCTGAAAGAAGTTGAATAAATACTGAGCCGGGCGATATCAACCAAGCATGCAATTGTAATTCCGCTCGCAATAAAACTTTCTTTTTCTAAATTTAAACGGATTAAAAATGCACTGCGTAATGCACCCTGATGTCCGGATAATCCTCCGAAAAAACCACTTAATACCCCACCCCACATCAAATTATTTTTTTCGAAACTTATATTTTTCAGAAAAGGTATTATTTCCCACAGCGAAAAAACCAGCATCAAAATTCCTATGATAATGCCAATTACAGTGACAGAAAATTCATGTCCCGAAAAAGTGTATTTGCATAAAGTTTCTGTGACAGAAAATTGTTTAAGCAGCCATGCTCCAAGAAAAGCAAACAGCAAAGAGGGAATTCCGAATTTTAAAACAACTTGGAGGTTTGTTTTTTTATAAACGAGGAAAAATTTGAAAATATTATTTAAAAAATGAACGATGGCCGTTAAAGCAATGGCAGTTTCCAAATCAAAAAACAAAGCAAAAACCGGCAGCAATAAAGTTCCTAAACCAAATCCCGAAAAAAAAGTAAGCAAAGATGCCAGCAAAGAAACAATTGCTATAGAGGCATACATCATAATAATGACTGATGGAATTCAACGAGACCGTCGATTGGCGATTTTATTACTTTTCCTAATTTGTAACCTTCCTGATTCGCTACCTCAGCTAAAATATCTTTATAATAAAAACCAATGGAGCCAACAGAATTCACTGTGTATTCGCGTGAATTGGTGTACTTATCAATTTGTTTATGGAAAAAAGTGACGAAACAATTTTTTACTAATTTACGCACATAAGCATCTTTAATATTTTCAGAAACGAATTTATTAATCGATGCCAGATATCTGCTCGGCATTGGTTTTTTATAAACGTTATCTAAAATTTCTTCACGGTGATAACCGTGCTTTTCAAAATCGTCTTTTATTTTTTTAGGAAGCTCGCCGTCAAAATATGCCTGAATAAACATCATACCAATGTTTGCCCCGCTTCCGTGATCACCAAATAAATAGCCAACAGAAGGAACATTCTCAATCACATTTTTTCCGTCATATAAACAACTATTACTCCCCGTTCCTAAAATACTTGCAATACCCGGTTTTTGTCCGCACAATGCTCTTGCTGCGGCTAATAAGTCATGATGAATATCGATCTGCTTTAACTCAATTGCATTATGAATCCCGTCTAAAACTATTTTACAATTCGTTTCGTTCGAACACCCTGCTCCGTAGTAATAAATGTGATTAATTTTGGTAAGATAGCCATTTAAAAAAGGCAATAAATGCTCCTTCAATTCAATCGATATCTGATCTTTGGTTTGAAAGTACGGATTGAAGCCGATAGTCTTGTGATTGGAAAGAATTTTTGTCTTGTCAATCAGTACCCAATCTGTTTTTGTAGATCCGCTATCGGCAATAAGAGTTAACATTGCTCTTAAATTGTTTTAGTAAAACTATTGTTTTTATACTTAATAAAAAAGCCTCCGGTTAAAGAGTCTGTTAGAAATTTTAGATTTTAGGTTTATGCCGGATTTTCTTCTGTAGTGGTATCTGCTGCAGGTGTCTCAGACGTCTCAGTTGTTTCTGCAACT
>CAZRNW010000304.1:4487-5082 GCA_964601535.1 uncultured Flavobacteriaceae bacterium | reverse complement strand
TGGGATCGCGTTAATCAGGCACTCAACACTGATGAGATCATTAAAGGTTACGTTAAATGCCGTACCAAAGGTGGTCTTATTGTTGATGTATTCGGTATCGAAGCATTTTTACCGGGTTCTCAAATCGATGTTAAGCCTATCCGCGATTACGATATTTACGTTGGTAAAACAATGGAATTTAAAGTTGTAAAAATCAACAACGAATTCAAGAACGTAGTGGTTTCTCACAAAGCTTTAATTGAAGCTGAAATCGAAAACCAAAAACGCGAAATCATCTCTAAATTAGAAAAAGGACAAGGATTGGAAGGTACTGTGAAAAACATTACTTCTTACGGTGTGTTTATTGATTTAGGCGGTGTTGACGGTTTAATTCACATTACAGATTTATCATGGGGTCGTATTAACCACCCTGAAGAAATCGTTAAGTTAGACGAGAAAATTCAGGTGGTAATTTTAGATTTCGATGATGATAAAAAACGTATCGCATTAGGTTTAAAACAACTTTCTGCTCATCCTTGGGATTCTTTGAACACCGAAATTAAAGTTGGTGATAAAGTAAAAGGTAAAGTAGTTGTTATTGCTGATTACGGTGCAT
>CAZRNW010000304.1:0-4477 GCA_964601535.1 uncultured Flavobacteriaceae bacterium | reverse complement strand
TCACAACACTTACGCAGCGCACAGGATTTCGTTAAAGTGGGACAAGAAGTTGAAGCGATTGTTTTAACCTTAGACCGCGAAGAGCGTAAAATGAGTCTTGGCATGAAACAATTAACTCCTGATCCTTGGAATATGATCATGGAGAAATATGCAAAAGGAACCCGTCACACAGGAACCGTTCGCAACTTCACCAACTTTGGTGTGTTTGTTGAATTAGAAGAAGGTGTTGATGGTTTAGTACATATCTCTGATTTATCTTGGAGCAAAAAAATCAAACACCCGAGCGAATTCTGCAAGGTGAGTGATAAAATGGAAGTTGTGGTTTTAGAAATTGATGGCGAGAACCGCCGTTTATCTTTAGGTCACAAACAACTTGAAGATAATCCTTGGGATGTATTCGAAACAGTATTCACTATCGATTCAGTGCATAAAGGAACAGTAATGAACGTTAACGACAAAGGTGCTATCATCGGCTTACCTTATGGCGTTGAAGGTTTCTGTCCTGCCCGTCACTTAGCAAAAGCTGAAGGCGGAAGTTTAAAAGCTGAAGATGTGGATGACTTTAAAGTAATCGAGTTCAGTAAGGACGCTAAGCGTATTGTAGTTTCTCACGCCCGTTTACACGAAGAAGTGAAAGACGAAGCACGCAAAGTGGAAAAAGCGACTAAAAAAGCAGATTACGAAGACGCTAAAAAAGCCGTTAAAAAGGTTAAAGACAGCCAGGAGAAAACCACTTTAGGTGATATCTCGGCTTTATCTGACCTGAAAGATAAAATGGACGGTAAGTCTTAAGTAAGGGATAAGTAGACTTCGTCACTTCACCCTAAACCGTTAACAAAGCCTTGTTTTTCAATTAAATAAGGTTTTAAAAATAATCAGTCCGGACGAGCTCCGGAAAGAGATAAACTAAAAACACGCCATGGTTTTTAGTTTTTGAGGTCCCGACCCTGTTAATAACTAGGTCGGGATTTTTTATGGGTTTTATTGACCTGCACAATAAAATGGAATACCTTTCGTTATACATTATATAAACTAAACATTATTAATGTCTAATCCCAAACCCATAGCCGATGATAAAAACATCTACTCTACCTGTAACATCTTCTTTAAAAACCACCGAAACTTCTGACACAAAAGAAGAAATTAATTTGCCTGACTTTGCTGAACCATCAGCAAGCAGCATCAACAACATTTTAAACTACTCAAAATCGCTGAAGATTTTTAAAAGCGAATTCGTAAAAGAGATTGAAGTAGTTCATACCTAATCTAAACCCCGACAAAGATGTCGGGGTTTTTTGTTTATCTTTATTCTATGATTTGGAAAATAAACACTATATTTTTCTTAGTAACAATTACCCATTCTTGGATAAATGCTCAAACGTTTATTTCAGGTAATATTTTTTCATCATATACTGATATTATACCAGATACGACTCTTAATTATGTAGGTCCAAATTCAACGGAGTCTTATAGTATAGATATTAATAATGATTTACAAAATGATTTCAAGGTGTCCGCTGATTATGTCACTTCAGGAGCAACTTTTGGGGGCAACATCCAAATTCAACCTTTAAACGCAAATTCATTTTGCAGACGAGGTAGGATTGATTCTGTATACGTTTCTTCTTTTTCATGGTGGTGGGCAACTAGCGTAGCCAAACCTTTATTTATAGGTGATACAATTAATTCAATTAACGCTATCTGGGACAATTCAACTCATATGTTAACCTGCCAGAAAACAACCGCTGGCACTATTAAATATATTACTGATTGGATATCAACTTCAGAGCAATATATTGGAATTAAACATCAAAACACAACAGATACTATATATGGATGGATAAGAGTAAATATCCCTGCTCAAAATAATTGTAAGTTAAAAGACTATTCTTTTAACTTTAATTCGACGGGAATCCAAGAAACTGTATTGGCGTCACAAATTATAATACATCCTAATCCTACCAACAATATTCTTTATATCACAAACAACAAAATCAATTTCCTTAACTCGAAACTCGAAATAATAAATTCTATCGGCCAAACCGTTCTTAAAACCGACTTCAAAAACCAAATTGATGTTTCAGAATTGGCAAGCGGATTTTATACCCTTCTTCTAAAAGATAATTCCGGTACTGTGCTCACAAAGAAATTCCTGAAAGAATAACTACTTCTCTAAATGTAGAAGCCGATTGTGTCATTTTGATTCATTCCGTAATTTTTGTAAATTTATACCATGCAAAAATCAACTATAATACATACCCTAAACGAGTTTCCGAAAAAATTTAGTCTTGATGACTTTCTTGAGCGTCTCCTTGTAATTGAGAAAATTGATGAAGGAATTGAAGAAGCAAAAGCCGGGAAGACCATAAGTCACGATAAGGTGAAAAAGATAGTAGCTAAATGGCGCAAATAAACTGGACAAAAAAATCGTTGAAAGACTTGCGGGCCATTAACGATTACATCTCACTTGATTCAGAGTTTTATGCAGCGCGATTTGTTTCTAAACTTATCAGTCGAGTTGACCAATTAATTGAATTCCCTGAATCCGGACGCGTTGTTCCGGAAAAAAACGAACCTGAAATCCGTGAATTAATAGAGGGTAATTACCGTATTTTTTATCGGCTACGGAAAGAAAAAATCACAATTCTTAGAATTCATAATTCTGCCAGGAAAATTAAATAAACAGATATTGCTTCCAATTGTCATCAAAGTATAATCAAATACCTGATTTATTTCTTTTTCTTACTATATACCGCTTTAATGTGATTAGTTTTCATTGGAGAATGCTAATTTTGTGCGAGCATTTAGAACCATGAAATATCTATCACTTTTTACTGCACTTTTTCTTACAGCATTTTGCTTTTCCCAGGAAAAACATTTTAAAAATTTAAAACAATTAACCTACGGCGGTGATAATGCCGAAGCCTATTTTTCTCCCAACGGAAAATTTGCTTCTTTTCAAAGCAACAATAAAGCCTGGGGCTTGCAATGCGACCAAATCTTTGCTTTAGATATTGAGAAAGCAGGTAATGACTCAACCTACAAACCAAACTTAATAAGCACGGGTAAAGGCCGCACCACTTGCAGCTATTATATGCCAGATGGAAAACAAATTTTATACGCCTCAACCCATAAGGGAAATGATTCCTGCCCTCCTACCCCACACATAAAAGGAAAATATTTGTGGGCCGTTTATAAAGACTTCGACATTTTTGTAGCAGATGCAAAAGGAAAAATTGTAAAACAATTAACTGACAGTCC
Organism: uncultured Flavobacteriaceae bacterium; assembly: GCA_964601535.1. Classification (GTDB taxonomy): domain Bacteria; phylum Bacteroidota; class Bacteroidia; order B-17B0; family Aurantibacillaceae; genus JAHEYG01. Next base: position 1,216 of record CAZRNW010000304.1, on the reverse strand, counting down.
CGGTTACGATGCGGAAGCAACTATTTCTCCGAAAGGAGATAAAATTGTTTTCACCAGTATCCGAAGCGGGGATTTGGAATTATGGGTAATGGATATTGACGGTAAAAATCAGAAACAAATTACTAATGGTTTAGGCTATGATGGCGGTGCTTTCTTCTCGCCCGACGGAAAACGCTTAGTATTCCGCGCAAGCCGGCCAAAAACAGAAGAAGAAATAAAAGAATACAAAGAATTATTAGCGCAAAATTTAGTCGCCCCAACCAATATGGAAATTTATACCTGCAATGTTGATGGCAGCGATTTAAAACAAATCACCACATTAGGAAAAGCTAACTGGGCACCATTTTTTCACAAAAGCGGAAAGAAAATTATTTTTTCAAGTAATCACCACAGTACAAAAGGTTACGATTTTCAGTTGTTCATGATAAATGATGATGGTACGGGTTTAGAGCAAATCACAAACGAGAGTGTATTTAATGCGTTTCCTATGTTCTCTCCGGATGGAAAAAAATTAATTTTCTCCTCGAACAGAAAAAACCACGGCACCAGAGACACTAATCTTTTCATAGCGGACTGGGTGGATTAATTCAAAGATTTAAAGATTCGAAAATTCGAAGATTTAATCCTTGAATTTTGAATCTTCAAATCTTCAAATTTTTAAATTTTGAATAAAGAACAAGTCATATTGGTTAACGAATCCGATGAACAAATCGGAACGATGGAAAAAATGGAGGCGCACGAAAAAGGACTCCTCCACCGCGCCTTCTCTGTTTTTATTTTTAATGATAAAGGTGAAATGTTGTTGCAACAACGCGCATTAAATAAATACCACAGCGGCGGTTTATGGACGAATGCTTGTTGTAGTCACCCCCGCCCCGGAGAAGATACTTTAAAAGCCGCCAAACGCAGGTTGTTTGAAGAGATGGGAATTGAAACGGATTTGGTTTTCAAAAATTCATTCACCTACAAAACGAGTTTCGAAAACGGATTAACCGAACACGAGTTCGATCATATTTTTACCGGTACTTATAATAATGAGCCAAAAATAAACAGTGATGAAGTAAACAGTTATTGCTGGAAAAGCGTTGAAGGCACTAAAAATTCCATTAAACAGATGCCTGATATTTATACTTCATGGTTTAAAATTGCCCTCGAAAAGGTATTTTAAGGCTGATATTCACAGTCCCAAAGCCTTAAATGCGAATATCTTAATACT
>CAZRNW010000303.1:0-5087 GCA_964601535.1 uncultured Flavobacteriaceae bacterium | reverse complement strand
CTGAAAAAACTTACAAGCGATTACTCAACCTTGGTGTATTCCGTACTATTTTAATTCAGTATGTAAAAAATCCAAGTTATAACGATCAGCTCGATTGTTATATTATTTGTTCGCCCATAGTAAAACAAGCCATCAATATTGAAACTGAAGGCACAAACACTTCGGGTAACCTTGGGGTCGATGGCAGTATTTTGTATCAGAACAGAAACCTGAGACGTGGTGCAGAATTATTGGAATTAAGTCTTAATGGAGCCATCATTGCGCAAAAACAATTCAACGACAACAAGCAAACCGATTTAAGCACTGTGCAAGGCGTTCAAAATACTTTTAACACCATTCAGTTTGGTCCTGCCATACGATTTTCGGTTCCGCGCGGCGTATTTCCTTTTTCATTGCTCCCTTTTAAGAAAGATGCTTTTCCCAGAACATTTATCAGCTCATCATTAAATTATCAGGCGAGACCTGAGTTTAACAGAACGATTACTAATATCAATTATGGTTTTACGTTCAAGAGTCATAAACTAAAAGTAAAACACGATTTAATTCCTGTGGAAGTTTATATGGTGAACGCCAAACTCACCAATAATTTCAGGAACGACCTTTTAAACTTAAATGACTTTTTCCTTTTGAATTCTTTTCAGGACCACATCACAACCCTTTCAAAATACACCATCACTTATAACAACCAGCAAATTACAAACGGCGTTAACACCTCAAGAAAAGCGGTGAGTTTTATTAAAGTAAATGTTGCTTCATCAGGAAATATTTTACGTGGTCTATATGAAGCGACCAATCAGCCAAAAGATACTTTAGGCCGCTATCTGATTTTAAATACTCCCTTTGCGCAGTTTGTGAAATTAGATATTGATTATCGTTTATATATTCCCGTACGGAAAAGAAGCCGCGTTGTTTACCGTACCGCATTAGGCATTGCTAAACCTTTAAAAAATTTAAATGTATTGCCTTATGAGCAAAGTTATTTCAGCGGCGGCCCGAACAGTGTGAGGGCATGGAGAGCGAGGACATTAGGACCTGGCGGATATGATCAGCCTGATAATGTGACTGCGAAATACGATAAGATTGGAGATATTTTATTGGAAGGAAATTTTGAATACCGTTTCCACGTATTCCGTTCATTTTTCGGAGCTGTGTTTGCTGATGTGGGTAATATATGGTTGCTGAATAAAAATCCTACAAAACCCGATGGGGAATTTGAGATTGACCGTTTTTATAAAGAGTTTGCCATGGGCAGCGGCTTGGGTTTAAGATGGGATTTGAACTTTTTTGTTTTGCGTTTAGATGCCGCAGTTCCAATCGCCGATCCTTCTTATAAGGAAGGCGACCGATGGATGTTCGATAAACGTTTTTGGTGCAAACCAACTTTTAATTTCGGTATTGGTTATCCGTTCTAATTTCTATATTTAAGATATGAAAGTAACCGGCTTCACAATAATACGCAACGCAATCAAGTACGATTATCCAGTTGTGGAAGCGATAACTTCTATTCTCCCTGTGTGTGATGAATTTTTAGTGAGTGTAGGAAATTCTGAAGACGGAACGCTGGAATTAATCAAAAGCATTAATTCGCCCAAAATAAAAATAATGGAAAGTGTTTGGGATGACAGCTTACGTGAAGGCGGAAAACTTTTATCCATCGAAACCAATAAAGCATTCGACGCGATTGATGCCTCGAGTGATTGGTGTTTTTATATTCAGAGCGACGAAGTGATTCACGAAAAATATCACGCTGCCATCCGCAAAGGAATGGAATTGCATAAAGACAATAAAGCGGTGGATGGTTTGTTATTTAATTACACGCATTTTTATGGAAGTTACAATTACGTTGGGAATTCAAGAAATTGGTACCGCAACGAAATACGGATTATCAGAAACGATAAAAAAATACGTTCGTATAAAGACGCGCAGGGATTCCGGAAAGTTGACGACAGCAAATTAAATGTAAAAGCCATTGATGCTTCTGTTTATCATTACGGCTGGGTAAAACCGCCGAAAGCGCAGCAAGCCAAACAAGAAAATTTTCACAAGATGTGGCACGATGATGCCTGGATGAAAAAAAACATTGCCGCGACTGAAGAATTTGATTACAGTAAAATTGATAGTCTGGCCGAATTTAAAGAAACCCACCCGAAAGTGATGCAGGAGCGCGTTGCCAAACAAAACTGGGATTTTAAATTTGATGCTTCTAAAATAAATCTTTCTTTCAAAAATAAATTCCTTCTCTCAATAGAAAAACTCACCGGATGGAGACCGGGAGAGTACAGGAATTATAGGGTGGTTTGATACCCAAATGACGAATTTTTACTGTTAAAATTTGGTTTTATACGAAAAACACCTTCATTTTCCTTAAAATGATGTCCTTTGATTTTGTACATTTACTATACTTTAAAAGTTTATTGTCAATTAAAAGAAAATTTAAACATTTTATAATGATTAGAGAAAATATATTCGTAAAACTAATTTCATTTAGTGTATTGTTGTTAAATCCGGACTTATTCAAAAGTCAGATTATTACAACTGTAATTGGAAACGGACAACAGACATATAATGGAAATAACCTCCCAGCTTTGTCATCGGCGCTACAATTACCGGAAGGCGGTTTAGATATGGATGCTTCCGGAAATATTTATTTTGCAGATTACGGTAATAACAGGGTGCGTAAACTAAATGTATCAACCGGAATTCTAACTAACATTGCCGGTAATGGAAGTACAGGTTTCGGTGGAGATGGAGGATTAGCAACTTCAGCGCAAATCTGGGGTCCGTGTGCAGTTAAGGTTGACAAAATCGGAAATGTTTACATTGCTGATTACAGCAATAACAGAATCCGCATGGTTGATGTGGCAACTGGGACAATTACAACTATTGCAGGAACAGGAGTTGGTACATATAGCCTCAATAATGTTTTAGCCGTTAACGCTTCATTCCCAAGCCCGACAGGAATTGCGATTGATAGTATTGGTAACGTTTACTTTTCCCATCCCGGGGGTTATGTTAGAAAAATTGATAAAGCAACCGGCATTATTTCAATAGTTGCAGGAACAGGTACTTCAGGATATAATGGTGATGGAATTCTTGCAACAAACGCTCAATTAAATACACCATACGGTTTAGCATTTGACAAATTTCAAAATCTTTATATTGCCGACAGAGGCGGTTATAGAATCAGAAAAATAAGTGCTGCCACAGGTAGTATAAGTACTGTTGCAGGAAATGGTATTTACGGTAATTCAGGTGATGGTGCTGCTGCAACTTTAGCAAATTTAAAAGATCCCTGGGATGTGGCTGTTGATACGAGTGGTAATATGTTTATTGCAGATAGATTTGATTGCAAAATCAGAAAAGTAAATTCAAGCGGGATAATTTCCATTTATGCCGGAACCGGATCTGCAGGATTTAGTGGCGATGGCGGATCAGCAACAACTGCACAACTCCAAAGTCCGAGCGGTGTTTGTGTTAATGCCTGTGGCGGATTAATCATTACAGATAGAGGAAACAGCAGAATCCGTAAGGTTAGTTCGTTTTCTTTTTCCGCTACTTCTGGCGATGCGATTTGTTTTGGTTCATGCAATGGCACCATTAACTCAATTGCTTCAGGTGGCCTGTCGCCTTACACTTATACATGGACAGGATTAGGATCCGGTTCAAGTTACACAAACGTTTGCGCAGGAAGTTATTTAGGATCATGTACTGACAGCAGAGGGTGTAAAGAGCAGTTAAGCGTTGTTATTAACGAACCAACTCAATTTATTATAGCCAGTTCATCACAGACTAATGTAACGTGTAATTCTAATGGGAAAGCTTCTGTTTCATTATCGGGAGGCTCAGGGTCTCCATACACTTACACTTGGACAAACGGAACAACAGTAGTTACTTCAACCATTGCCACTAATTTAACCAGTGGAACCTACACTGTTTTTGTAAAAGATGTTGCAGGTTGTATGGCTACTAAAACACTTTCTATCTTATTTACCCCTACATTAGGTATAACTATTAATACAACTGATGCTACTTGCGGAAGTCTTGGTTCAGCAACAGTGATTCCTTCAGGAACTGGTCCTTTTACCTATTCATGGTCAACAGGAGCAACAACGAATACAGTTAATTCTTTAACTGCCGGAAATTATACGGTAAATGTGATTGATGCAAACGGTTGTTCACTTTCTCAAACATGTAGTATTGCTATAATAACTCCCACATTTGCATCCGTTCCAATTTGCTTTGTGACTGTTGATTCACTTTCGCAATACAATGTCATTACATGGGAAAAGACTTTATTTCCCATGGCAGACAGTTTTTTTGTTTATAGGGAAATAGGAACCAATCTTTATAAAAAAATTGCATCTCAGCCTTATAGTGCCTATAGTCAGTTTACAGATACAGTACGAACACTTTATTTTCCTAACACAGGAGATCCTAATGTAGGAACTTACCGTTATAAACTAATGACGCGCGATAGTTGCGGGAATTACAGTTCGTTTAGTCCTTATCACAATACATTATTTACTGTAAATAGTAACGGAACCTTTTCCTGGTCTCAGCTTTACACAATTGAAGGAGATCCGAATCCTGTATTATCTTACATTCTAGAGCGTGATAATATGAGTACCGGAAACTGGGCAGCTGTTGGTAGCGTATCCGGAACACAATCTTTTATTATTGACCCGAATTATACAACTTATCAATCAACAGGTTCGTGGAGAGTGCGTACACAGTGGAGTATAAACTGTGCTCCTTCTCAAAAAACTCAGGTTGTTAATAGTAAATCTTATTCGAACAGAATTAAAAATAATGCTATAGGAATTAAAGAAACTAAAATTGAAGGTTTAGTATCCTTATATCCTAATCCAAGCAACGGAATTTTTACTGCTAAATTTAATAATACTAAAGAAGTAAATTTTGTCATTTACAATGTTACAGGTGAAAAAGTATATTCGTACAGCGGACCATCTTTAAATCCAATCACAATTGATTTAAGTAAGAATGCCAATGGAATTTATTTTGCAGTAATTAATTCAGATAATAAAACCTGCACAACCAAATTAATTATCCAATAAAACTTAAACAGA
>CAZRNW010000302.1:0-5090 GCA_964601535.1 uncultured Flavobacteriaceae bacterium | reverse complement strand
TGAATTATTCGCTGTGAGGAGCATTTTCAATAATCCTGAAACTATGCAGAATAGCAGGGAATAAAGCGTCCATGGTTTCTTTTGCGCCTTTGGTCGAACCCGGAAGAGTAAGAACTAAAGTTTTGCCTTTCATGCCTGCAATTCCTCTCGACAGCATAGAGTAGGGAGTGCGGTCCTGACCGTAATTACGCGCTGCTTCCATAATTCCCGGAATCACTCTGTCGAGCAATGGAGCAACCGCCTCAGGCGTTACATCGCGTGGTGATAAACCTGTTCCGCCTGTTAAAATAATAATATCGTTTTTCGCTGCATGCAATGCATTTACTTTTTCCTGAATGGTTTTTATTTCATCGGGGATAATAGAATAATCGGATACTTTTACCTTGCAACTTTCTAATTTGGCAATAATTATTTTCCCTGCTTTATCTTCTTTCTTTCCTGCTGAAATACTATCTGAACAAACAACAACCGCAGCTTTTAAATCTGTTTTGTATTTATCCGTGAAATCCGATTTGCCACCTTTTTTCTCTTTTAATTTTATAGAACCGATTTCTATTGCTTTATCAATCGGTTTCAGCATGTCGTAAATAGTTAATGCAACAACCGAAACGCCATGCATGGCTTCTACCTCAACACCTGTTTTGTAAATGGTTCGGACTAACATTTCAATATGAATTTCTAGTCCTTTTATTTCGTAAGTCACCGATGTAAATTCAACAGGTAATGGATGGCAATCCGGAATCATATCGCTTGTGCGTTTAACTGCGAACAAACCTGCAGTTTTAGCCATTTCAAAAACATCTCCTTTAGGAACAGTTTTGTTTTTAATGGCATCGATTGTTTCCTGTTTACTGACTTTTACTATCGCCTGCGAAACCGCTTCCCTTAAACTGCTTGTTTTAAATGTAATGTCTACCATTGTCGGTTTTGATTAATTTTTATTTTCTTTCCAAACATGTGTTTCGTCTGCAAATAATTCTTTTCCCCAAATCGGCACTTTTGCTTTTATTTCTTCCACCAGCCAACGGCAGGCATCGAATGCGGCTTGGCGGTGTGGTGAAGATACAAACACAAACAAACAGACTTCGCCTGTTTTTACTTTTCCTAAGCTGTGATAAATATGCAGGCAGCTTAATTCAAATTTACTGAAGGCAAGTTCGCGTATTTCATGTAACTTTTCTTCTGCCATTTCAGGATAAGTGGAATAGTCGATGTACTCAACCGTTTTACCATTAATCACATCCCTTCGAACCTGTCCTAAAAAAATATCATGCGCGCCAATATCTGTTTTGGAACTGTGTTTGGCTATTGAATCGGCAATGAATTGCGGATTTATCGCCGCTTCAACAAATACCTTATGTTTTTTATGTTCTTTCATTTTAAACTATCCTCCAGCAAAGGGTGGTAACAAAGCTACAACATTTCCGTTTTCAAGATTTACATTTCCCTTAATAATTTTTTTGTCGACCGAAATTAAGAATTTAGCATTTTTAAGTCCTGGAAAATCAGAAATTAACTTTTTCATCAACGCATCCGTGTCCCCTAAATCAGAAAGCTCCATTTCAGAACTTCCCGTTATCTCTGCCAAATATCCGAACAAAAGTAGTTTCATTTTTCAAATTTATTTAAATCCTGTCGTGTATTCAAATTAATGAAATTATTTTCAATTTCATTATTAGATGGAAGAATAATTTGTTTTGCGTTCACTAAAGCAATTGCATCTGTTAATTTGAATATTTTTTTGTCAAGTGCGGTTTTAAAAGCGTCAATACAATTTTTCGAGTAAACTGAACAAAGCGGTTCAAATTTTCCACCATGTACAGGTACAGCTACATCATAGCCTTCTGATTGTGCAATTACTTCAGATAAAAAAGCTGAACTGACAAAAGGAATATCGCAACTAAGGATAATGGCTTTAGGATTTGAAATTTTTAAAAGAGAAGTATAAATTCCGCCCAACGGACCGCAATCTTTTATTTCATCCTTATAAACAGGAAAACCAAAAGCATTGTAATTTTCATTATTGGCAATTATAATAATGTCATCAACCAACGGTTTAAGCGATTCAATAACATATTGCACAATTTTTTTCCCGTTTAAATCCAGGATGCCTTTATCGGTTCCCATTCTGGAACTGTTGCCGCCTGCTAATATTACACCTGTTATGTTTTTCTTAGTCATTTATTTTACGAGCAGTAATTTAACGCTTGCAATAACTAATACCACTGCAAGAATAATTTTCAAAGTTTTAAATTCAAATTTTTTACTTCCAAAATAGGCACCTGCCATTCCTCCAACAAAAGCAACGCCTAACCATAAATATAAGGAATTGTCGAAACTTATGCCTTTAGAAAATAAACCACCAAGTCCCGCAACGGAATTTACTAAAATAAACAATGCCGAAACAGCAGCGGTTTGTTTCATATTACCCCAATGCAATAATAAAATAATAGGACTTAAAATAATACCGCCGCCGATGCCAATCATTCCCGAAAGCAAACCAATAACTGCTCCGATAATTAAAGCGTAAATTAATTTTACTTCTTTTATCTCTTCACTTTCTTTACCGATTAAACCTGATAATCTTAATGCAGGTAAAATCAAAATCACGCCCAGAATTTTCTTATAAATTTCAGCATCAAGTGTTAGATAGGCGCCAATAAAAGAAGCAGGAATAGAAGTGATGATAAAAGGAAAAAATAAATTCCATCTGAAATAACCGCCGCGGTAATATTGAATGAAGGCAATTAACGAAACAAAAATATTGAGAATGAGCGCCGATGGTTTCATAACATCAGGTGCAAAACTAAAAAGCGCCATCAAAGCCAAATAACCACTTGCCCCTCCATGTCCGACTGAAGCATAAAGAAAGGCAACTACAAAGAGCAGGGGAACAAATAGCCAGATGAAATCGTTTTCAGGCATTTTAAATTTGTGGTAATAGATGAACTTCAACTAATTCTCCTGCTTTCAAATTTTCTTTTTCAGCCGGTAAATAAATTAAACAATCAGCTAATGCAAATGAACTAAGTATGTAAGATTCCTGTCCTTCAAGAGGCATTACTAAATCGCCATTCATTTTTCCCTTCAGAAAAAAAGACAAGCCGGCTTTTTTGGCGTAATCTTTTGCAATTGGTACTTGAATCTTTTTCAGAAAAACATCTTTTCGTCCCTGCATAATTCTTATAGCAGGGTAAACATATTCGTAAAAACAACTTAATACTGCAGCAGGGTTTCCGGGTAAGCCATAAATAAGTGTCTTGTTATGTTTTCCGAAAAATATCGGTTTACCGGGCTTTTGTTTTATTTTGTAGAAAATATTTTTGACACCGATTTTTTTTAGTGAAGAGCCGGTGAAATCATAATCGCCAACAGAAATACCTCCCGTTACCAAAACCAAATCAGAATTTGAAATTGCTTTTTTAAGAATAGAAAATACAGCCTGTTCATTGTCTTTTACACCGGTTGTTTTGATGGATTTTAAATGAACCGATTGCAATGCGGCATTAAGCGCAAAAGAATTAGATTCATAAATTTCGCCTTCTTTTAAACGGGAACCCGGTTTTTTTAATTCGCTGCCGGTAATTATAATGGTGATTTTTGGCTGAGTAATTGCTTTAACGGAGGTAATTCCCATGGCAGTTAAATAACCGATGGCTCCGGGCGTTATCACTTCTCCTTTTGCCAATGCAATTTTTCCTTTTTTTATGTGGGATGCGGCTTTGCGGATATTAAGTCCTTGTTTAAGGTTTGGATCTCCAAGAATCAGATTTCCGTTTTCAATTGAAATTTTTTCCTGCATAATAACCGTATCAGTCCCTTTCGGAACGGAAGCACCCGTAAAAATTCTTACGGCTTCCCCGACTTTTATTTTGTTTGTGAAAACTTTTCCTGCTGCCACTTCGCCAACAATTTTAAAACTGTTATTATTTATGTAATCTGCAAACTTAACTGCATAGCCATCCATGGCTGATTGATCGAATGGTGGCAAGTTAACAGGCGCAAGAATATCAGCTGATAAAACACAGCCCACAGCATCTTTAATCTTTACTTCTTTTTGCGGAAGTATTTTAGAATGCTTTACTATAAGCGCTATAGCTTCTTCAACCGAAATCATAGTTTTAAAAATACTAAAGAAAAGGGATTAACAAAAGACAAAATCAGGATTTATGTCTTGCGATAAATGAATTATTTCTCAAATCGGGCCGGTTGTACTTTACAGGTTTCAAAGTTTCCGAATCCACCAACTCACAGTTGGAATTTTCCAATATCGCTTGACCTGCAGCGGTATCCCATTCCATGGTAGGACCAAAACGCGGATATTCATTGGCGAGCCCTTCAGCCACCCAGCACATTTTAATGCTGCTACCTGTATTTACTATATTTACTTTATGGTATGCGGTTTTTTTCTCCTCTATGTAGGCGTATATTTCGGCGCTCAGATGTGAACGGCTCGCCACAATGGTGTAAGCTTCAGGATAAGATTGCAGCGGTAATTTTTTCGCCAGTGAAATCAGTTTTTGCAGGGTAAATTCATTCAGCTCATTGATAATCGGAATAAAATCGTGCCGGTTGATTTTAAAAGAACCAATGCCGTTGGCAGCGAAATATAAATCTTTAAAAACAGGGGAGTAAATAACACCAATAACAGGTTTTTCATTCTGAACCAGAGCAATGTTTACTGTAAATTCTCCGTTACGTTTCACAAATTCTTTAGTGCCATCAAGCGGGTCAACTATCCAAAGCTCAGTTAAATTTTTTCTGTTTTCGTAGGTAAAATGTTCACCTTCTTCAGATAAAACCGGAATATTAGTGTCTTTTAATAAAGCAACTATTTTATCACTTGCATTCTGGTCAGCTTTTGTAAGTGGCGTGTCATCTTCTTTGTATTCAACTTCAAAAGCAGTTTCGTAAACTTTTAATATTTCTTTTCCTGCCTCAACAGAAGCAAGAATGGCTTTGAATAATAAAGTATTTAAATTGGAATTCAATTTTATTGATCTTGAGGCTTAGGAGTTTCTTCTTGTTTCTTATTCCCGCGCCACATCATGTATAATCCAATCAACACAAATGGGATGCTCAAAATTTGT
>CAZRNW010000301.1:0-5094 GCA_964601535.1 uncultured Flavobacteriaceae bacterium | reverse complement strand
GTTCTGTCACCTGAAGCGTCAACAGAAAATGCTTTTTCTATTTTGTATTGTGTTTTTCCGGCTGCATCATTCACTAAAATTTCTTCAGCAAATAAACTTCCCGGTTCACCATAAGGCTGAACTAAACTTAAACCCAGAGGGACATTAATATTATCTGTTAAGATTAAACGTTTTGCATTTGGAATCTGACCCTTGATAATGAAATTACTTTTGATAGCACCTTCACCAAAAATTAATTTCATATCTATACCAGGAAAAATATCGATTACAATACCGCCATTATTTCCCACAACATAATTGCTCCAATTAGCCGGAATAGTTTTAATGTTATCATTAAAATCAATAACAGATAAACTGTAATTATTATTTTCGATATTATAATTTCCGCAATTCAAAACAGTTTTGTGAGCTAAGAAATTTACAGCTGTTGGATAAGGCTGGTTCGTTGAGATATAAACGCCTTCGTTTTGTTTTGTAAGCGTAGGATCAATTTCTAAAAGCTGACCGTTTTTTTCGTAATGCAAAGGTTTTCCGGATTTCTGAATATAAAAGAAACTAGGGGCGTCAAGATCAACATAATATCTTTCGTCAATTTTACGTTTCGATAAAACTTCAACGACATTTTTACTTGGGGCATCGTGCGGCAATTTACCGAAATTCGGGTGCGACTGATAGTCAGCATTGTATTTTTTTCCAACCTCCATTGCGTAAGTTCTTGGAGTGATGATTTTCGAAAAATTCATCTCCTGATAAATAAGCCCGTTTTGAGTGCCACTTTTATCTCCGACGAAATTTTGTTTTTCATCGTTTTGGGAAAGCCCGGTATGGCATAAGAGGGATAGTGCTAGTGAAGTTAATAAAGCATTGATAGTTAATGCTTTAACATTTACTGATTGGATAATCATGTGTGTAAGTTTTATTAAGGATATATATTAACAAAAATTGTACCAAAAACAAAAAGGCGGGATAATTCCCGCCTTTTGTTAATATGTTATAGTTCAATTACCTAAATAAGCCAACGGAGCCGTTTCTCTTATATTCTTTACCGTCGAATCCGGTGGCAATAACAAAGTAGAAATAAGTACCATCTGTAGCTTTCTCACCATTATTTGTTATGCCATCCCACGCTGCTTTTGCGCCTATGAAATCATACATTAACTGGCCCCAACGGTTAAAGATTTGTAACTGAATTTCTTTCACACCTGAAGATTTAATGGTGAATAAATCATTCGTATTATCACCGTTTGGCGTAAACACGTTTGGTATTTCTATACTGAATCCATCTTCGATTACAATTACTGCAGTGGCTGTAGCTGAACAAGCTCCTGAAGAAACAACCATGGTCACCGTATAAGTGCCAGCTGTTGTATAGGTGTTGGTTGCGTTATAAGTTGTTGCTGTATTACCGTCACCAAAATCCCATGTATAAGTAACAGATGGTGTTGATGTACTTCCATTGGTAAATACTACAACCTGAGGCGTAAACCCATTTGTTATATCAGGCGTAAATGTTGCCACCGGGGTGCTGTTATTTACATTAACTACATTGGTAGAAGAACAACCTGTAATTGTATTGGTTACGGTTAAAGTATAAGAGCCCGGCTGATCAACAACTGGTGAACCGGTATTAGAACCCGTAATTGTACCCGGACCTGTCCAAGCATAAACAACATTCGGATCCGGAGAACCTCCGTTTAAGGTAACAGTTGCTGTACCACCGCAAGGCATAATTGCATTTGCAACAGATGTTGCTGTTGGCGCAGCCGTGTTAGATTGTACACTTATCGTTTCAGTTGAAGAACATCCTGAGGTTGTATTCGTCACTATAACAGAATAAACACCTCCCGTACTAATAGAAATTGTTTGTGATGTGGCACCCGTATTCCAGCTATAAGTAACTGCAGCTGATGCATTCGCAGTTAAAGTATTAGTACTATTAGTTGGCGAACATCCAATACCAATGGTATACGATGAAGTTACCGTTACTGTAGGAGGCGTAGTTGTACCCACAACAACAACAGTTAATGAATTTGATGAACAACCTGTAACAGTATTTGTAACAACAACACTATAAGTACCATTCTGATTTACTGTAACACTGCTATTAGTAGCACTTCCAACAATTCCCGGACCGCTCCAGGAATAAGTTACATTCGTTGAAGGCGTGTAAGCAGGATCAATTATAACAGTCGGATTCAAACAACTTAAAGGACTTGCAGTTCCGGTTCCGGCTACAAATGTAGGGGCCACAGTAGCATCAACAACTGTAACGATTGCATTCGACTGACAGCCGTTAGTTGCAGTAATTACACCAGTATACGTACCTGCAGCAGTAAACGTCACTACACTAGAAGTGTTTGAGCCTGAAATTCCACTTCCAGGTGACCAGGAATATGTGCCGATACCTACAGTAGAAGTAATTCCAACACTAACGGTTGGATTTGCGGTTAAACATGTAATGCTTGGTGAAGTATTGCTAAGTGTAAACGTTGGTGCTAAATTATTTGGCGAGATTGTTGCAATAGCTGCCGCAGCTGAACAACCGTTAGTTCCTGTTACAACAACGCTGTAGTTACCCGGACCATTAATGCCTGCAGTAGCGGAATTTCCACCGCTAATAATAGCACCCGTACCAGGAGCAATCCATGTATAGGTAGACGCACCAACCGCAGTTGCCGTTAATGCAGTTGTAGGTGTTGCACATGATAAGGTAAATGTAGGAGGATTAATACCAACGGCACTTGGGGCATTTGTACTTGAACTAACACCTAATGTTGCAGTTCCAGTACATCCATTAGAAGTATTTGTAACTGAAATTGTATACGTACCGCCTAAACTTGCCGTAGCTGTTGAAAGTGTATTAGTGCCAACAACTCCCGGACCTGACCAGTTATAGGTAAATGTTCCAACAGGAGTAACGGTTGAACTAAGATTTATAGTTGTGGTACTACATGTAATAGTATTGGATGCTGAAGATGTAACAGTTAACGGAGTATTGTCATTAGTTACAGTATGTATAAATGTACCCGGGCAACCGTTAGTTCCTGTAATAACAACTGAATAAGTTCCTCCTGTATTAACATTGACTGTTGCTGTAGTGGCCCCAGAAGTAACACCCGGACCTGTCCAGGAGTAAGTAGCTGGTGACGTTGTAGTTGTTGCTACAATTTGAACAGAAGTATTTACACAGGTAATTGTACCATTATCAGCAGTTGTAGCAGAAGGTAATGACCCGTTTGATCCTACTACAACACTAGAAGTAGCTGAACAACCATTAACAGGATTAGTTGCAGTAAGAACATAGGTTCCGGTACCGCAAACTGTAACTGAATAAGTACCTCCGCCGCCACAAACACTTGGTCCGCTCCATACAGGTGAACATGTACTAGGATTAGCCGTTCCAATTAATGTTACCGAAGGACTTGCACAAGTTACAGTTTGATTTGAGCCTGCATTAACCGTTGGAACTATTGTATTATTAGCCACTGAAACTGTTGCAATATTAGAACAACTGTTTACGGCACTTGTTACAACTAAAGAATAAGTACCAACTGAAATTACGTTAACAGTTGATTGATTGGTTGAACTGATAATTCCTGGACCTGACCAATTATATAAAACTCCTGAAGAAGGATTTCCGGTTAACATAACTGTAGTAGTAGCACAGGTCAAAACAGAAGGTGTGTTAATTGTTGGTGAAGGCGGAGTTGTGTTAGTATTTGCAGCAACAGTTGCTGTTGGAGCTGAACAACCATTGGTTCCGGTTACAATTACACTATAAGTTCCGCCGCCATTTCCGGTTGCGCTTGATGAAGTCGCACCTGAAGTTATAGAAGAACCTGCCGGAGCAGTCCAAGAATATGTTAAGCCAGTTGGAGTTACTGCTAAATTGATAGCCTGGGCACCAACACCGCACATAACAGTTCCTGAAGTACTAGGAGAAATTCCGGTTGGTGCTAAAGTATTAAATGGAGCTGAGGCCGTTGCCTGTGCTGTACAACCGTTAGCTGCACTTTGGAAAACTAAAGTATAAGTACCCGGACCCGAACCAGTAGTATTTGCACTATTAACACCACCGGTAATTGAACTACCCACCGGCGCTGTCCATGTATAAGTTCCGCCGCTGCTTGGTGCACCGGTTAAACTAAAAGTTGTGCTTGCACAAGTAATTGAACTTGTTGCATTGGCCGTAACACCTACAGGTGCTACTGTATTGAAAGGGGCGGCCGCAGTTGCCTGTGCAGTACAACCGTTAGCAGCACTTTGGAAAATTAAAGTATATGTTCCTGCTCCATTTGCAGTAGTATTTTGATTATTTATACCACCTGTAATAGAACTTCCGGCCGGTGCAACCCATGTATAAGTTCCGCCAGAACCCGGAGCCCCGGCTAAACTTAGTGTTTGACTTGTACAAGTAATTGAACTTGTTGCGTTAGCAGTTACACCAACAGGCGCAACAGTATTAAACGGTGCTGCAGCAGTAGCCGTTGCTGTACAACCGTTAGTTGCACTTCCAAATATGAGTGTATAAGTACCTGCGCCGGTAGCTGTAGTGTTTTGATTATTCACACCTCCCGTAATAGATCCGCCTCCGGGTGCTACCCAAGTGTATGTTCCGCCTGCAGGTCCGCCACTTAAAGCAAGAGTACTGCTTGTACAGGTTATTGAAGTAGTTGCATTCGCTGAAACGCCAACGGGGGCCACAGTATTAATTACCGCTGCAACTGTTGCAATGTTTGTACAGCCATTCACGGCGTCTGTTGCTCTTACAGTATATGTACCAGGACCAGAACCTGTAGTATTTTGATTATTTACACCACCGGTAATTGAACTTCCTCCTGGTGCTGTCCAAGTGTAAGTCATACCATTTACGCCTGAAGTCAAATTTATTACACTACTGGTACAAGTTACAGAAGCTGAAGTTCCGGCAGTAACTGTTGGAGCCGTAGTGTTAATAATTGCAGCAACAGTAGCCTGTGCCGTACAACCGTTCACTGCACTTTGAACTTTCACAGTATATGTACCTGGACCAGAACCCGTAGTATTTTGATTATTTACACCACCGGTAATGGAACTTCCCCCTGGAGCAGTCCA
>CAZRNW010000300.1:0-5100 GCA_964601535.1 uncultured Flavobacteriaceae bacterium | reverse complement strand
GTCAGCAACTGGATATGAATTTCGAGAACAGCAATGTTGTTACTGTTGCCGATTACATTCACATGATTACCAATAAAACCGCAGTACTTTTAGGCTGCAGTTTAAAAATGGGAGCCATTTGTGCAGATGCACATCCCGATGATGCCAATCATATTTACGAGTTCGGAAAACATTTAGGTATTGCTTTTCAATTAATGGATGATTTCCTGGATGCTTATGCTGAAGGAGATAATTTTGGAAAACAAATTGGCGGTGATATCATCGCGAACAAAAAAACATTCTTATTATTAAAAGCATTTGAATTAGCCGGCACTTCTAAAAAAGAAAAACTTCTTTCTGCTTTGAAAGAAACAGATGCTACAAAAAAAGTACAAAGTGTTCTTGCTGTTTATAACGAACTAAACATAAAAGCATTTTGTAAACAGGAGGCCGATAAACACACCAAGCAAGCGATAAAACATTTACACGACATAAAAGCTAAATCCGATAAAAAAATTGCTCTCGAAGAAATGGCGCACCAACTTTTAAACCGCCAATTTTAAGCGTCAACACAAAATGTTTTTAATTATTATAAATATTGCTATGGAACCTGCGCGTAAGCCTGACGCTGTTGCAGGCGCGTAGACTGTGTGTGGCATTCAGCGTCTTGATTTTTTTGGTTACTTTTTTGATCAAGCAAAAAAGTGACAGTAAATAAAAACATTATGGAACCAAAAGATTTCAAACATAAACTACAAATCCAAATCCGCTACAAGGATGTGGATATACAAGGTCACGTTAACAACGCCAATCACATTACGTATTTTGAAACGGCCAGGGTAAAATATTTTTATGATATTTTAAAACGCAACGACTGGAATAAAACAGGCATGATTCTTGCAAAAACCGAAATAGATTATTCAGAACCATTGTTCATGGATGACGACTGTTTTTGTTACACCAAAATAACTTCTTTCGGTACCAAGAGTTTCGAGATCTCCAATCTCATTACAAAAAAAGTAGGTAAGGAAGAAATGGTATGTGCGCATGGAAAAAGTGTAATTGTTTGTTTCAATTACGAAATAAAACAAACCGTTGAGATTCCAAATGAATGGAAAGAGGCGGTGGCTTCTTACGAGAAATAGTTCTATAATCAGTGGCTTCGACAAGCTCAGCCACCAGTTTCGTAGATAGCGGTCACTGAGCTTGTCGAACTGCCGCTATCAACTCTTCCTATACCTACCCATCACCTTCTCAATATACTTCTCGGTCGGCATTAAGGCTTTTTGAATTCTTGTGGCGTAATTAATAGAATCCATAACTTCCTTCTGTTTTTCATCCACAATGTGTTTCTGACGGGCAATTTCTTTTCTGGCTTTATTGATCTTAACAAGCGCAAAGATGATCAGCGCTATCAAAAAGACCGCAACAATACATGAGATCAAGAGTATCTTCTTAATTTTTCTGTCACTTTCTTTTTCACTGTTCAATAACTCAATCGCCTTTTCTTTTTCACTGGTCTCGAATTTCGTTTGCAATTCATTTATGTTATTGCTGCTCTGAACAGAGAACAACGAATCTTTCACGTGTATGGATTTTTTATAATACAACAGCGCTTCTGAGAGTTCACCCAATTTCTCATGCACATCTGATTTTATCTGGTACACTTCATCTACCTTATCAAAGATGCCGTGTTTCAAACTATAGTATAATGCGCTATCTACAAATTGCAAAGCTAATTTCTGATTATTCAAATGATAATGGTTAGAAGCAACATTCCTGTAAGAAATGATTACGCCCGGAAAATCGCCTGCACCTAATGATAAATTTCCTGATCTCTTCTCAATCTCATTTGACTTAGCGTACTCTTTTCTCTCCATGTAATATTTTGAATAGGCCGCTAATGTCCATTTAACCACAACAATATCATCCAGACTATCACCCAAAGCCATTGCTCTATTCAAATAAGCGATCGCATTTGCATCGTCGCCAAGTTTTGAATAAGCTGAACCAATTCTGAGCATTACCATGCCGAAAGCATTTACACGCCCCAGTTTTCTATTGATATCAAGAGCTCTGTGATAATATTGTAATGCTAATTTATTATCAGGATTTGGTTTATTATAAAATACGAGTCCTAATAAATTAGTGGCCCAAGCTTCTGTCCCAAGATCTTTTGCTTTTTGAGCGGCTTTTATAGATTCGAGATATGTTTTGATAGAAGCTTCGTAATCGGCTTGAGTATAATAGATGAATGCAACTCTTCCTTTGGCTTTGCCGATCATGGAATCATTTCCTAATATAACATATTGCGAAATAGCTTCATTAAAATGTTTTTTTGCATCCTCATAATGCGCATTCTCAGCACAGGCTATCCCGAATGCATGATGTGCCCAGGCTTCACCGAATTTGTAAT
This sequence comes from uncultured Flavobacteriaceae bacterium, assembly GCA_964601535.1. GTDB lineage: Bacteria > Bacteroidota > Bacteroidia > B-17B0 > Aurantibacillaceae > JAHEYG01. The sequence continues at coordinate 2,705 of CAZRNW010000300.1, read as the reverse complement.
TAGAATTTTTGAAATCCTTAATTGCTATATCGAAGTAAAAATTAGCCGTATCGTAATTCTGTTGGTACCACACGATGATTCTGCTCATTGCAGCAGCGCGTTGTAATGGATCTTTAGAAGTATAATAAACAGTTTTGACGCTATCAATCTTGACCTTCGCTTGCATAGAAACAGCAAACAAAAAGCTCAGGAAAAGAATTGGATATTTTATACTCTTCAACTTCATTCGGGTATCGAATATAGGAAAAATATAGATATCTCAAGTGCCGTCGGCTACGCTCAGGCACTGAGTATATTTAACTAGCGGTTCGGTCACTGAGCGTAGCCGAAGTGCCGCTTTCCATAAAATTTCCCTACCTTTATACCTCAATCAACACCAATGGATACCCCCGAATTAAACCTTGCTCCCAAAAAAATAAATTTCGACTTCAACACCACCGGTGATTTTGAAATGAAAGTCACCACCTTTTTCGGTCTCGAAGAAGTTTTAGCTGCTGAACTATTACGTTTGGGCGGAAAAAATATTGAACCTTTTAAACGCGGTGTTTCTGTTACCGGCGATATTGGATATTTATACAAAGTGAATTTATGTTCACGTGTAGCTTTACGGGTTTTGGTTCCCATTTACAAATTCAAAGCAAGCAGCGATACTGAATTGTACGAAGGCATGAAAAAATTTCCCTGGGATGATTTTATGAAAGTGACGGATACATTAGCTGTGGAAGGTGTACCGAATTCAGAACATTTTCAGCACAGTTTGTATGTTGAGCAAAAAACAAAAGATGCGATTTGTGATAGATTCAGAGAGATAAGTAATAACGAAAGACCAAGTGTAGATTTAAAAGCGCCGACGCTTCGTATTTACGTACACATTTTTAAAGATGATGTAAGTGTGAGTTTAGACAGCAGCGGTGATATTTTATACAAGCGTGGTTACCGTGAAGATATTATTGAAGCGCCCATTAAAGAAGTTTTAGCAGCGGGAATTGTTTTAATCTCAGGATGGCAACCGCATTTACCTTTGATTGATGGCATGTGTGGCAGCGGGACACTAGCTATTGAAGCCGCTTTGTTTGCAGGGAATATTCCAGCAGGTATTTTCAGAAAAGAATTTGGTTTCATGCGTTGGAAAAATTACGACGAGAAATTATACGATACCATATACGAATCGGCGCTCAATAGAATTAAAGAAGATGTGCCAAATATTGTAGCAAACGATTTATCAGACAAAAGTTTAAACGTTGCGAAAATAAATGTGGCCGTTGCGAAAGTTGACGACGCTATAAAGTTTAGCCGTAAATCTTTTTTTGATTTGAAGGTGGATAAACCCATGGGCACCGTTTTATTGAACCCGCCGTACGACGAGCGTATGAAGCACGAAGACATTGCAGCCTTTTACAAACAGATTGGCGATAAATTAAAAAAAGATTTTAGCGGCTGGACCTGCTGGATTATTACCTCTAATTTAGAAGCCGCAAAATACATTGGCCTCCGCCCTACCCGCAAAATAACACTCTTCAACGGCTCTCTCGAATGCCGCCTCTTTAAATTTGAGATGTACGCAGGGACTAAAAAAATTCATAAACTCCAGCCGAAGGAAGAGTAAATTTTGTATATTTATTAAAGCAAATCGGATTAAGTGCTTATAAACATTGCTCCAAAGGAGTTCCCACGGAATAAATGTTTGTTTGTGATGCTTATCCACTAGTTAGCGGTAATTGCGGACAGAATACAGGCAGACATCAGACTTAGTTAAGCAATTGACTTTCTCGACTTTTCTATTTACCTTTAGTAGACAAAACCAAACGACGTGGTTACACTAAAAAATATCTTGATATTGCTAGTCACGTTTTATTCATTGAAAGTGACATCTCAAACTTTTCTACTAAACGGTTCGACCTATATCGGAAAGACAAAAAAAGAAGTTATTCAGATTAACGAAACCGCCAATTTAAAACTCTTTCGTAATGAAAAGTTTGGACACATTACTCAACTTGTTTACTTCGACTCGTTAAATTCCATGGCACATCATTTTGTTTTCACGCGTAAATTCCCATTCGGACCACGAAAGTGTTTTTCGTATTTGGCAACTATTGACAGTACCCAATTTAAAAAGACAAAAGCAAACCTTTTAGCCAAGTGCGACGAAAAAATATCGGACAAGGCCGCAGTGCAAGTTTCCGGACCAAAAAAATACATTTGGCGTTTTATCGGTTCGGACAAGTCAAACCTTTGTGCTTTTTCGGTTGAAAAATATCGAGAGGGTCGCAACTACCGCTAACAGCGACTTAGCGCAAGGCAGGGTAATCTGTCATCTCGGCGCGCGAAGTTAGTTGCCCGCAAGCGGAATTTTAATTTGCGGCAGCTAATTTTGTTTGCTACCCAGTTAACACAGATTTGTAATCCGCGTTTTAATTAGTACCTTTAATACATGGGTAAAATTTATTCTATGTTTATAAAAAACTTAATGCTTGCTTTAGTGTTTTGTTCTTTGGATGGTTTTGCTCAAATAAATTTAAGTAAAGAAAAACCCGATCTTCCTCCCGATGCCTGGCAGCTGAAACAATACCAGCGTGTAAAAGAGTATGCCGCCAAACGCGAAACACATGGCATAACCAACGCCGATTGGGCCCGCTGGCAAGAATGGCAAAAATTACAAAAAGACAATAACAATAAAATTTCTGCCGCAGGTACATGGAGCAATT
>CAZRNW010000299.1:0-5101 GCA_964601535.1 uncultured Flavobacteriaceae bacterium | reverse complement strand
CAATCGCTAAAAACGATACGATTAGTGGGAAACCTCCCGATGTTTTGTTCTTGCTCATAGATTTATGTGTTATTAGTTATTATTTTTTGTGTTTTTAATGAATGCCAAACATAGCAAAAAGGTTTTAAAACAAAAAGTTTTTACATCAATACTCTGTTAACAATTCAACAACGCTTTTAAGACGCAAATATTACTTCATTTCCACGGAAAAACGGGCTAGTTTAATAAGTGGTATGTGTTTTGAAATAAGTGGTATTTTTGAGTAAATTTTTCTCCCGTATTTTACGGTACCCGAATGAATATTGAACAACTTAGAAATTATTGCATTGCCAAAAAAGGTGTTGAAGAATGTTTTCCTTTTGACGAGGAAACATTAGTATTTAAAGTGATGGGAAAGATGTTTTTGTTGGCCGGAATTGATTCGAAGCCCGTTGAATTCAATATTAAATGCGATCCGGAAATAGCCATTCAGCTCCGCGAAAAATACGAGGCGGTACGCCCGGGTTTCCATATGAGTAAAACCCATTGGAACACAGTGGTTTGTGATGGTTCCGTACCTCAAAAGCTGCTCAAAGAATGGATTGACCATAGCTACGATGAGGTGGTTAAAGGCCTAACTAAGAAGTTGAAACAGGAACTTGAACAGCTCTAAATTAATTTGCCAAATTCTCCTTTTTTACTAAATTTGCATCCCTTTTTAGAGCAAAATGGGCAAAAAGCAGTACATAGTGAAATTTGCCGGTTTGCCAGTTGGAACTCACGAATTTGAGTTTGATATAAACGGGACGTTCTTTGAGCAGTTTGAAGATAGTGAAATTACAGAAGCCGATTTGCAGGTAACTATTGTTCTGGTTAAACAAAACAATGTAATGCAACTCGAGTTTGAAATTAACGGAACCGTTAATTTAAATTGCGATCGCTGTTTACTAGCTTATGATTTTCCTGTTGAAACTTCAGAAAACCTCGTCTTACGATTTGGTAATCCTGATGAAAGCACAGATGAAATTATGGTTGTTAATGAAGGCGACGGACAAGCAGATGTATCACATTATTTATTTGAATACATAACTTTAGCTTTACCTTCTCGGAGAGTGCCTTGTGAAATTGATGAGGATTTTAACTGCGATGAGGAAACGCTGAAGATATTAAACGAAAACTCTGTTCAGGAAGAAGAAAAAACAAATCCCGTGTGGGATAAATTGAATAAATTAAAGATTAATAAAAATTAAAAATAAGAAACCATGCCAAATCCTAAACGAAAACTATCGCGCTCACGCAGAGATTCACGTCGTGCTACATATAAAGCTCCGCACATGACTATTGCAAAAGATACTACAACCGGCGAGGCGCATTTAATGCACCGTGCTCATTGGTTTGAAGGTAAATTATATTACAAAGGAAAAGTTGTAATGGAAAAAGCTACAGCTTAAGAATTCCACGGATACATTTAAAAGCACGTTCAGAAATGGGCGTGCTTTTTTATTTAAATTTTTCCGCATTTTTTTTCTAGGTTCCTGGGTTTCTGGTTTATTGTTAGTGATGATTAACCCAGAAACCTAGAAACTCAGAAACAAGAAATCAACATTCTATTAATAACTTTAGCCGTTTATTGTTGTATTATTAAGCCCAAATTTGTTTTTTTAGCCTTTCTTAAAACAACCATTTTTCAATATGAAAATAGGCTTTGATATTATGGGTGGGGATTTTGCTCCGAAAAATTGTCTCGACGGGGCAATTATGGCAGCTAAAGAATTACCTGAAACCGCTACTATAGTTTTAATTGGTGATGAGGCTGAGGCAAAAAAATATTTAACCGAAAAAAAAGCTGATTTAAAACGTTTCGAATTTGTTCATACCACCGAAACCCTCGAAATGGGCGCACATCCAACAAAAGCTTTAGCACAAAAACCAAACAGCAGTATTGCAATTGGTTTTAAATTGTTGAAAGAAGAAAAAATCCAATCATTCTCAAGTGCAGGTAACACTGGTGCTATGTTAGTAGGCTCTATGTTTTCAGTAAAAGCAGTACCGGGTGTTATTAGGCCAAGCATCCCAAATCCAATTCCAAAAGAAAACGGGGGCTGGGGTTTAATACTGGATGTAGGCACAAATGCAGATTGTAAACCGGATGTATTATATCAGTTCGGAATTTTAGGTTCCATACTTGCACGTGAAGTTTATAAAATCGAAAACCCAAAAGTAGCCCTGTTAAATATTGGCGAAGAACCTGAAAAAGGAAATCTGGTAGCGCAGGCCGCACACAATTTAATGAAAGATTCAAAGGACTTTAATTTCGTTGGAAATGTTGAGGGCCGTGATTTGTTTAATGACAAAGCAGATGTAATTGTTTGCGAAGGATTTGTTGGCAATGTAGTATTGAAAACCTGCGAAGCGTTTTATACGATGATGCGTAAACGTAAGTTAACAGACGATTACTTCGGAAAATTTAATTATGAAATTTACGGGGGCACCCCCATTTTAGGAATTAATTCGAATGTGTTAATTGCCCATGGGATTTCTAGTCCAACAGCATTTAAGAATATGTTGTTGTTGGCGAAGGATATTGTGGATGTTAATTTGAGCGAGAAAATAAAACAAGCATTTCAGTAATGATCAGAGCAGCGATTACAGCAGTTGGCGGGTGTGTACCTGATTTCGTTTTAACGAATGATATCCTTTCCACTATGGTTGATACCAACGACGAGTGGATTACAACAAGAACCGGAATAAAAGAACGGCGCATTTTAAAAGGAGAAGGCAAAGGCTTATCTGATATGTGCGTTGTTGCAACAGAAGAACTCTTAAAAAAACGCGGCATTAAGGCAGAGGAACTCGACATGGTTATTGTTGGAACGATAACCGGCGATTATACTTTTCCTTCAACCTCCAATGTGATTTGCGATAAAATCGGCGCAAAAAATGCCTGGGGTTTCGATTTATCTGCTGCTTGTTCAGGATTTATTTATGCTTTGGCAACCGGCGCTCAATTTATTGAAACAGGCCGCTACAAAAAAATATTGGTGATTGGCGGCGATAAAATGTCGTCGATTATCGATTACAAAGACCGCGCAACTTGCATTATTTTTGGCGATGGGGCAGGAGCTGTATTATTAGAACCCACCACTGAAGATTTAGGGGTGAAAGATTTTATTCTTAAAGCAGATGGTGCCGGAAGAAATTATTTATGTATGCATGCAGGAGGTTCTGTTATGCCTCCAAGTCACGAAACAGTTGATGCGCGCAAACACTATGTTTACCAGGAAGGACAAGCTGTATTTAAATTTGCAGTGAAAGGAATGGCGGATGTAAGCGCTGAGATTATTGAAAAAAACAAATTAAAAGCTGAAGAAATCCACTGGCTGGTACCGCATCAGGCTAATAAGCGTATTGTGGATGCTACTGCTTCCCGTATTGGTGTTGGGGAAGATAAAATAATGATGAATATCGAACGTTACGGTAATACAACTGCGGGCACTATTCCTTTATTATTGTGGGATTACGAAAAACAATTAAAGAAAGGGGATAATTTAATTATCTCAGCGTTTGGCGGTGGCTTTACCTGGGGAGCTATTTGGGTGAAGTGGGCTTATGACGCTAAATAAATCTTTGAATTTTTAAACTTTCATTCCGAATAACAACACATCATCCAGTTGTTCCAGACTACCCTTCCATTTATCGAAATTTTCTGACAACAAATCATATTGTTCTTCAGGACTTAATTTACTGTTAGTGTTTAAAAAATTAAGCAGGTTTTTGTATTTGTATTTTTTTCCTTTTTCACCACCGAACTGATCGGGATAACCATCCGAGAACATGTAGATGCAATCGCCTTTTTCTAAATTAATTTCATTATCAGTAAAAGTTTTTTGCTGTTCAATATTTAAACCAATTGAATGTTTGTTGCCCTTTATTTCATTTACAACACCATCGCGGATATGAATTAAGTTCAAGTTGGCGCCGGCAAAATATAATTTATTATTCGTTTTGTTTATCACGCAAATGCCTGCCTCCATTCCATCGTTAATTTGTCCGGATTTTATTTTGCTTTTTAAAGTGAGCGGTAATTGTTCGTTCAGATAATTAAGTGCAGTGGCAGGACCATCTACTTTTTTATTATTTAAAGTCTGATTTAAAATGGTACTGCCGATAAAACTCATGAATGCGCCTGGCACACCATGTCCGGTACAGTCAGCAACCACAACACCAACCATTTCATCAAATCCTAACTTATTGCTGCCACTAAGTTTTTTTATCCAGTAAAAATCACCGCTAACTATATCGCGAGGCCTGTAAAACAAAAAGGCATTAGGCAGTAAATTTTTTATTTCATCAGCATCAGGTAAAATCCCCTGCTGAATACGCGAGGCATACATGATGCTGTCTGTAATCTCACGGTTCTTATGTTCAATCACGTTTTTTTGCTGCTGAATTTCACTATGACTTTGCGCAAGCTGATTATTAATTCTTTTTCTGATGTTACTGTTTCTTACGGAAATTATTAAAAACACAATGAGGATAATTCCGCCGCCCAATCCTGCGTAAATAGTTAGTTTTTGATTTTTGATTTGCTCGGCTGTTAACTGATCTTTTGCTTCCTGAATAAGTTTTTGTTCTTTCTGTTTATTCTCGAAGCGGTAATTTAATTCCTGTTCCGTTAGTTTTTTTGTGGTTTCAACATTACGAAGACTGTCTTTGTATTTGTTATAAAGTTTATAAGATTCGTGAGCCTCTTTGTACTTACCAAGTTTTTCGTAACATTGGTAAAGTCCGGTATAGTTGTAAATAAGCTCTTCGGTAAAACCAAGCCGCAAAGCCATATTAGTTGCTTTAATAAAATAAACGAGTGCTTGCGAATATTCTTTTTTTGCGAGGTAAATATCCCCTATGGTTCCGTATGCAATTTCAATATCAAGCGAATCCCGAACCTGTTCAAAATAGGTGATGGATTCAAATTGTTTTTCAAGTGCTTCATCATAGCGTCCCATCTCAAGATAAACATTCCCGATATTTCCTATCATCCCTCCGTAATGTGTTTTGTCACTTTTATCAATCAGGGTTAAATTAAGATTGTAATAATACAAGGCGGAATCATATTTCTCAG
>CAZRNW010000298.1:0-5114 GCA_964601535.1 uncultured Flavobacteriaceae bacterium | reverse complement strand
GAAATTAAGTGACGTCGAATATCAGGGCGATAAATCGAAAGCTATTTTTTATTATACGGCCGATGAACGAGTTGACTTCCGCGAATTAATAAAAGTTTTAGCAGAACAGTTTAAAGTGAGAATTGAAATGCGCCAGATTGGAGCAAGGCAGGAAGCAGCCCGGTTAGGTGCAATTGGTTCGTGCGGGCGCGAATTATGCTGCAGTACCTGGTTAACAGATTTCAGAACAGTTTCTACCTCAGCCGCCCGTTACCAGCAATTATCACTGAATCCGATGAAATTAGCAGGACAATGCGGTAAATTAAAATGCTGTTTAAATTATGAATTAGATACCTATCAGGATGCGTTGAAAGAATTTCCGCAAATTGACGGAAAAAGATTGCACTCATTAAAAGGTGATGCGTTTTTACAAAAGACAGATATTTTTAAAAGATTAATCTGGTGGTCGTACACTACTGAGCCTGACGTTTTCATTCCTTTAAGCATTGCAAGGGTAAAAGAAATTTTGGCGATGAACGAGAAAGGTGAAAAACCTGCCGACCTTGCCGAATACAAAGAAATAAGTACGGTTGCCCCTGTGAAACAACCGGATTTTGAAAATGTAGTTGGTCAGGATAGCTTAACACGTTTTGATAAGCAAAAAAATCAAAACAAAAACAAACATCATAAAAAACACACAGGAAATAAAGGGCAGCAGGGCAACAAAAATCAAAATACTAAAAACGCGCATCCTAATAACAAGGGAAATAATCAGCCCCGCAAACCCAACCACAACAAACCGCATAACAAAGGCGGACACAATAAACCCAATAACAATAAGGGCAACAACAATCCGAATAAACCAAAGGATAATTAATTTGCGATGAACGTTTACGGTAGAAAAATTTATTTTGCTTTATTCCCCTCTCTTCTCTTTATCATTATTTTATTTACAAATTCATGCAGCAACAATGTTGTTTACAGCAAGTATCAGAGTTTTGAAAATAACGAATGGTTTGCGAAAAACAAAGTGAGCTTTGATTTGGAAATGAAAGATCCTAATTCATTTCATGACATCAGCGTCATGGTTCGTCATGCCGATGCTTATCCCTACAGTAATTTGTATTTATTTTTAACAACTACTTATCCCGACGGTAAAGTAACTCTTGATACTTTGGAATGTATTCTCGCTAATCAAAAAGGCGAATGGATGGGAAATGGTGCGGGAGATATTTTTGACATAACCATTCCGCTGAAACAAAGCACAAGGTTTCCGCTAGCAGGAAAATATAATTTCAAATTTGAACAGGCGATGCGCACAGACCCTCTCCCTCTTATAATGGATTTCGGTTTTGAAATTAAAAAATCGAAAGTGCTGAATTAATTCCGTTTAAAAAATTCTTGTTCATCAATCTTATCCAGACTATTTATTGCATTATCATCAATGGTAATGCTTAGTCCGTTTGTTTGTTTTGAACTGAGGGTGCAGTATTTTTCATTATCACTGAAACCGCCAATTACATTCAGTCCTTTGTGTTCTTTCTGTTTGTTCCAGTTTTTACCGCTCAATATTTTCAGATTGATTTCCGTGGCCGGCAGTTGTTCAACGGTAATGTAAAATCCTGATTTAATAACGCAGCTTCTCACAAACTTATCTTTATCATCATACAAACCAATAACCATATCATTAACACTAAAATTTTTTATGGTAAGGGCGCGGTTCTCAACCGTATCAAAAACAGGGTTTTTAAAATAAGATGTAAAAGGATCGTCTGTCATTTTTAATTCATCCCTTTTTTCCTGAACAACAAGCGGTGCTTTTTTTTCTTCTTCGGCAACAACGTTTTGCTCGTAGGAGTTGATGATAAACATCAGGAGCCCTACGGCCAAAGGTGCGGCAAATAAAATGTATTTATATTCGTTATAAGTTTTTTTAGGAATGCTTTCGCTTTTGGCGTAACGCTCATATTCTTTTTTATAGTGATCTTTATAGTATTGCCTCCTCTTTAATTCCTCATCACTAAAACCCCATTCTTTTTGTTTTGCCGCTGATTTTTTACTATAACTTCCGGAACCGTGTTTTAGTTTCAGGTCGTATTGTCTCCGCCTGGAAGAATCCACCAGTACTTCATAAGCCATTAAAATTTTTGCGAACTGCTCTTTCCCTTGAGGGTTTTTATCGGGATGGAATAATTTCGCCAGCCGCCTGAATGCCGATTTTATTTCAGTGGTACTCGCGCCGGTTGGAACGCCTAATATTTCATAATGATTCTGCAATGCTGAAAATTAAAAACCCTCCGCTTTTGCGGAGGGTTTCAAAACTGGTTAAGAATTATTTTTTCTTATCGATTGGCTCCGGCGTACCAATCATCACTCTTGTTAAATCAAAATAACGGAGAGGGTTGACAACAAAGTTTTTAAGTTTCGAACTTACCAACCTGTAGTTACTCTCATACCATAAAACCATAAGCGGTGCATCGTTCATTAAAATCTGTTCCGCTCTCATGAAATAAACATACGAGCTGTCTTTCTGTCTGGCATCGCGGCCCATTTTATAATATTTATCGAACTCTTTATTTACATAACGCTGCGTGTTAGGATAAGATACTTTAGAAGTATCAGCAGGAACAGGCTCGCCATAAAACACTGAGAGGAATGATTCCGGGCTCGGATAATCCGCAATCCAGCCATCACGGAAAATATTGCCCATGCCTTTATGCTGCAATTTATACTTCTCGTTATTACTTAACGATTCGAAAGTGATATTAACGTTGAGGTTTTCTTTTAAATGACGCTGTATTTCAGCTGCAACAGTATTGTTACGTGTATTTCCGGAATTCACAATTAAAGAAACTTCGGGGAAACCAACTCCGCCGGGATAACCTGCTTCCATTAATAATTTTTTGGCTTTTTCAGGATCAAAATTATAACCGTGGATATCGCCTACTTTATACATTTCAAAAGAAGGCGGGGTTATACCATAACTTCCCGGGCCATAAGCTTGTCCCTGCAAAACTTTATCAATGATTTTGTCACGGTCGATTGCATAATTAAATGCCTGACGCACTTTTACTTTATCAAAAGGTGTTTTGTTAATATTAAACACGTAATACTGCGTTACCATTTCAGAGCTGCGTTCCAAAATAAATGCCGGAGGATTGTTTTCAAAATCTTTAATGTTTTCTTCCACAATCATCCGCACACTGTTTGAAGGAATAGTTCCCACATACTCACATTTGCCTTCTTTAAATGCAGTTAAGCCTTCTTCCGTTGAATTCAAGATATCTACAACTACACTGTCGAGATAAGGCAATGAATTTCCTTTTTCATCCTTACCATAATAATTTGGATTACGTGTTAAAACAATACGTTTGGGAGTGCTCAGCTTAGTATCATAAACAAAAGGACCGGCTCCTGTTTTTAAATTTTCATATTGGCTTTTGTACGTTTCTTCATTGATAATTGACGTAACTGGATTTGCCAGAATCTGCAGGAAAATTCCTGAAGCATTATTTAATGTGATACTGAAAGTATATTTATCAATAATCTTAAATCCGGTTAATTCCGCTTTTTGTCCTTTTGATGTAGCTTCAAAATATTCATTCGCGCCTACAATCCTGTCTTTACAAACAGTTGCAAAGTGCATGTTGGTTAAGCGATCGGTACTTAATAATTCAAAAGTAAATTTAACGTCTTGGGAAGTTACTTCATTACCCTTTTTACCATCTTCAGAGTCATGAAAATAGGCGCCTTTCCTTAAATGAAAAGTAATTGTTTTGCCGTCTGCCGAAACTTCCCATTTTTCAGCAAGTCCCGGAATTGGTTCAAGGGTTTTAGGGTTAAGCCTAACCAGGCCTTCGTGTATCTGACTAGCAATCAAGCCCTCAATCTGAGTTGTTATTGATTGCGGAAACAGGTTTTTGGGAGGTGTTACTTCAGCTATTCTGATAGAACCGCCACTACCTTCAGGACGTGGTCCGTTATCTGACTCCTTTCCGCCCCCGCAGGCCACTAAGATTGACGTTAGAAGAACAACACAAGTGTATTTTGATATAATATTCATAAAAGGTTTAAATTCACTGCAAAACTACTTAAATATAACTCATTTTTCAACTCTGTGCAAATAGCCTCTTTTTTTTGAAAATTTATTTTGTTTTTTTAAAATATCGTTTTAATATTGCAACGCCGTTTATGCGGTCATTTTTTTGTATTTATCGATGAAAAAAATATTTCCATACCTCCTTTTAAGCTGTTTCTTCGGCTTAAAGTCCTATTCTCAAGGGGGGGTAATTATTCTCGAGGGTAATTATCAGGGAAAGAACCTTTACGTTCAAAATCCTTATGGTAGCGGTGGTGTTGGTTTTTGTGTAACTGAGGTTCTTGTAAACGGCAATATTGCTACAGATGAGATCGCATCAAGCGCCTTTGAGGTTGATTTTAAGCCACATAAGCTTAATGTTGGAGATAAAGTTGAGATTAAAATCAAACATAAAGAAGATTGTAAGCCTAAAGTGCTAAATCCTGAGGTTTTAAAGCCTAAGAGTACTTTTGAGGTTATCAGCATGTCTTTCGAAAAAGACGGTACTGTTAAATGGACTACCAAATCTGAAACAGGTAAATTACCTTTCGCTATTGAGCAATTCCGCTGGAATAAATGGGTAAAAGTTGGTGAAATTGATGGTGTTGGTACACCTGCAACAAATCCTTACACTTTCAAAATTCAACCACATTCTGGTAAAAACCAGGTACGTGTTCGTCAAACCGATTATAGCGGTCAGCCACGTTTATCTAAGCCGGTTGATTGTATGTCAGATGTACCTGAAATTACTTTCGCTCCTGTAAAAGCTTCTAAAGACATTAATTTCCTTTCAAGTGATAAACCAATCGAAACCATGTACGAAATCTACGATCAGTACGGTAACATTGTAAAGAAAGGATTCGGTTCTAAAGTTGATGTTTCTAACTTACCAAAAGGCGGTTACTTCCTGAACTTCGATAATAAAATGGGTGAATTCGTTAAGAAATAATAAGCCTTAAGAAAATGTATAAAGCCTCCTTTTTAGGGGGCTTTTTTACTTGTGTTCAGTCTGGCCGAAGTATTGGTTTAAATCCCTAAATTTGAACTTATATGTACA
>CAZRNW010000297.1:0-5119 GCA_964601535.1 uncultured Flavobacteriaceae bacterium | reverse complement strand
ATCAAATCTCTTTTATGCCGCTTCACGCACCCACAAGTTTTTTGAGCGTCAGCCCGTATTAATTTGGTTGTTGGTAGTACAAGTTCTTTTCCACAATCGCATTTACAGAGCCAATAATTCCATTTTCCTTTTTTATCCCATTTGTCTCGTTGTTCATTCTTTATATCATAATAAGATAAAACAGTAAGTCTATTGAATTTCTTTCCTATTATGTTATACTTTTCCAAGAATCGTTTTTCGTTTTGATTCTTATATGGCATGAATTTAAGACAAAAACGACATTTTTGATTTACCGTGCCGTGATAATGGGTTCCGTGATGTTTTTTATCCGGACTTCTTTCACAAATTTCAGACAACAATACAGTCACCCACGGATAATTTCAACTTAATATCACTAAGTTTACTTTAAATCAAATTTGAGTAGTTATACTAACCTAATTAGCTTTTATTTAAACCATTATTTATTGACGAATTTCTTTAAAGTTATAAACAGAAGGACTTTTTTCGTCGGGCTGATTTGCTTCTCTTTTGAACACAGCATGACCTCTGTATACTCCATCCGAACACGGGAGAAGTAATTCAATATATTCTCCTTCAAATTCAGCTAAAATAACAGGAGGGATTTTTACTTCTCCATCTACTATAGCAAATAATTTACCTTCAGGTTTAATAATTTTCATATCCCATTATTTTCCATGTAAAATTAAATCCCTTTCACTAAAGAAATGCGTTATGTCTCCATAAGGAGTTTTTACTTGCACTAAAACACATGTCTTATCTTTAAGCTGGTGGCCGGTCTTAGGATTATGGTCCTCAGCCCCATATCCAATAACCTTTCCAACAGGGGTTGCTTTTTTTAAATGGAAGTGTAGCCAAGTTGCAAATTCTGCATAATGTTCCTCTGGAATTTCTGTTCTCTCCCCGTTGAGTCCCCCAACATAAAACCAACCAATTAAATTCTTTACATATAAATTAACAACTCTTTTGTTAATTCCGACACGATTACCAATGTTAAATTTATTATTCTTTCCCTTTGTTCCTTTATAATGAGCCATCTTGTTGATTATCCCTATCTAAATAATTCTTAAGCTCACCAAACCAATTGTGTAATTTATTTACCTGTTCTTTATCTAAAATCACATTATCGACGCCACCTTCCATGGCAAAGCTAAGATATACCGAATTGTCATGCACCCAAAAAAATGTCTTAGACCAATCGTTTTCTTCTAAAATAAAATCTTCAGGTTTATTGGGTGTCATTTTATTAGCCTATTCTTTTTTTTACGATTGTATTTGGATTGCAATCGTGTAATAACCTCAGATTGTGATCTTCCTATAGAAAATGTCCCATCTTCTAGACGGACGAGATACATTAAATAAACACCTTGTTTTGGGTTTTTATTTAATAGTTTTACAAACCTATTAGTAAATGTTGTCCAGCTAAGTGTTTGTCCATCAAATTCGTATTTAGGAACAACTAATTGTGAAGCAACGCCAACCTTTTCTTGATCATCTAATATATCGTGTAATATTTTCCTTTGTTCAAAAAGTCGAGCCAGTTCTGTTTTTGCTCTATAAAAATTGTATGTCAAATGTTGTTTAACGGTAGGATCAATTTGACGTTTAATTGCAACATATGCGTTTATTGCAGCGTCCCCATAACGAGCAATTACCGGTACTAAAAAATCAACATCGTTGGCTTCGATCTGCTCGCTATCTGCGGTCGCATACCAAAACGTGTCGTTCATATTAACTTCGATGTTAAATGAATTTTTAATTAGTATTTTATATGCTTTTAATTCGTAAGATATGTCCATAGTAATTTATTGTATGAAGAAGCTGATTCTCATAGAGTTTCAGGAACTACTTGGCCCCTATTTAGGTAGCTCACTCGCCCTTACCAAAACTACAAGATTTCTAAAGCTTCTTCATACCGATACAGTATATAATATAGAGTCTGATTAATCAAGAGATTTCAATTGGTATAATGCAATTCCTGTAACATTTGGTTCGCCAATTCTAAGAAATGTTACTTTTTTGACTACGGGCTCGGATGGAATGGTTTGTTCTTCTCCCATAACAAACGTCTGTATTTCTGGCATAAAAGCAAAATGTATCAATGGCTTATCACTGCGCACATAGATATTCTGACAAATGCTGTATCTCCCATCATCGTATTTAATGAATGGGCCGCTCTCCGGATGTACTACTTCCATTTTATTTGCTTCTTATTATCAATAAGTAATGATTCTAATTTAATGGTAAAATTAATATTTTCTTGTAATTTATTTAATTGTTCAAATTTTCTTTTAGCTTGCCGAATCAATGTTTTAAAATCCGATATATAGGTTGCTGCTTTTGGAGATAACTTATTTAATTGGTTTGCTAAAGTTTCTAAATCCTTCGTTACATTCCTCATTTGTTTGGAATATAACTTTAGCGCTTGTTGTCCAGCTTTAGTCTTCATTTATGCACCATTAAGACAACCATATTTCGAGATACAGCTTGTTTTACACAATCGGCAGTGCCTTTGCCTCCGGGGAAAGCCACCACCACAGCATTTGGATATTTAGCTAACATTTCAGTATTTCTAATTGGCCCGGCGGCCTTGCCGTGTTTTTCCCAGTCAGCTTCTATTGTGTGATAATCAATGTTATTAAGTTTGGCGTACTCCAGAGCTAATTGATCAGCTCCGCTTGCTCCGCCTTGAACTAAACACCCAATGTCAAACAAACTAAGAACATCCTGCATCATCACCCAATCATCGTAATTTCGTCCGCCTGTAACAATAATGTCTTTCATGTATTAATCTTCTTAAACGTCTTTTTTAAATCGGCTAATTGTTTTTTAGATGGTGGTCTATTAATAACTTTTTGTACATGCTCTCTAATTTCTTTAAATGAACGTTTTTTTGATTTTTTGTTTTTCATGAATTATTTTCCACAGAATAAAATGGACCGAATCTCGCATCGGTTCCCACCGCGCCAACTTCCCAAAACGCCTAATGGACGGCCACCTACAACGGGACAACGCCTGGGATCATCGCCTACCGCCGCCATGAGATTCAACGCCTTAGTTTTAATAGTTTCGGCTCCACTCATAGGATTCGTGGTCTTTCAGAATTCATAAGGTACTTATTCTCAAAATAATCATGTTCCCAAGGAAGATAAGTTCCTTCTAAAATGGACATAACGCAAATAGAATCCTCTCTGGGTATATTCGAGTTACACCGAGTACAAAGGAAACTCCCTTTAGAAAACCCATATGTTCTACGGCAAATTTTATCATAAAAATCTTCTGATAGGGAATTAATCCCGCATTGGTAACAGAGAATCTCTCGTTTCATTTTATTCTAACCAGTTCTTCAAAAGAGTGATGCCAGTTAAGCTTATTTGGAGAATATCCAAGTTTTTGACATAAATCAATCATCGCGTCTAGCGCTGTGTTGCCAAATCCAGCATCAGATTCTTGTAAATTTGTAAAATCCTTCTTGTGGGCACAAAACGCATCTCCATCTTTTTTCAAGATTAATTCTATTTCTGAAGTATAATGAGACGCGTCGGCGTCGTCGCAACCCCATTTTGATGCTAACTCTTCTATTCTGGATTTGTTTGCTCCGACAGCGCCAGCTTCGACAAGGATATCCCAAGCACTTTTTCTATTACTAATATCAATTGGCCAGAATGCAATTACAAAATCGCTATCTCTAAAATCGGATACTCGATGGGGGTCGTAAGATTTATAAATTAAATCTTTATTTTCGTGTAAATAATAATACCCGGAAATGCTACTCATTGCTTGTTCTCCTTCGTTCTAAATGTTATCGAGGAACAATTGTGCGTCTTTCACTGTACAATTGTCATCGTGGAATCCGTTGCCTTTAGTTGCATACCCAGAGTCACCCATGTCGCAGAAACCACACGCAACCCCCTCAACCTTTATATATTGAGTTGGGCCGTGCGCGCTTACCGACTTTATTATTTCAATGGCATCTTCTAATGTTTTTTCCAGCCGCTCCTGATATTCGGGGGCGTGGGCGATGAAACGGGCGGTCGGGTGACACCAGTCAAAATTACTATTCGGTGTGCATATAATCCCGTCATGCCCATCAATTGATCCGCCCACTGAGTATTCACCATTTAATTTAGACGGCCAGTACCAATTATTTGGAGCAGCCGCCTCTCTCAACTTCCGTCCTTCGAGGACCCATTTAGGAAGAGACATTAATAATCGTCCCCATATTTAAATCTTTCTTTAACCACGTCAAATGCCTTAGCCATTAAATCTTCTCTCATATCTTTTCCGCAAATCAAACAAACAAATTCGTCTTCACAAATATCATCATGTTCACAATCGTTGTTCATATTG
Source organism: uncultured Flavobacteriaceae bacterium (assembly GCA_964601535.1). Lineage (GTDB taxonomy): Bacteria > Bacteroidota > Bacteroidia > B-17B0 > Aurantibacillaceae > JAHEYG01. The sequence goes on along the minus strand of CAZRNW010000297.1, from coordinate 751 downwards.
TATTTTTTCCAATAAGGCGACAAACCTTTTATATTCAGCGGTGCGATGTTCTACTTCTTTTTTTTCAATATCCAGCAATTCCTTTAATCTGGAGAGCCGTTTTATGTCATTTGCGTCTGGACTATTCAGTATATCATTTTTAATATTGTCCACAACAATACGCATTTTTTCTGTATCAACGACTGTCTCTAATTCAGTTAGAAATTTAAGGTTATCGTTAAGTTCTTTATCTGCCGATGGTACTATCCGCGTAAGAAGATCAATTTCGATTTGATATTTAGTAACTGCTCCATTAAAAAGTCGATTTTCAATTTCGCTTAATGATAGGTTATCGATCTCCCATGTGTCGTCCATTGGAAATCCTAATTTTATGGCAAAATTTATTTTTAATTTTTGAATTAAAGTTGATGTATACATTAGTTCACCATTAATAAAATTTCAGATAAAATAAATGCAAATAAAGATGTTAAACCAACTAAAAGCCCCATTATAACACCGGCAGATATGACAGACAATATAAATTCTTTAGATTTCATTCTTATCTTTCTTAAAAAATGAATTAATTGCTTGGTTGTGTTTGGTAGCTTGTTCTTTAGTTAGTTCAAAAACAGCTTCCCCTTGCTTTAGTTTTGGGTATTTTCCATCGGGTAGTTGCCAATTATAAAACTCGCTGTGACATTTGGTGCATTTATAACTCTCTTGACTTGGCTTCGGATTAGCCCAAGCATTGCTCAGCATTAAAACGTGAGGA
>CAZRNW010000296.1:0-5123 GCA_964601535.1 uncultured Flavobacteriaceae bacterium | reverse complement strand
CATCAATAAAAGTAAAGTTCGTATGCGTTTCAGCAATCTTTATTGCTAATTCAGATTTTATTAAACGGAAAGAAGAACCTTTGCCGTGGTTTTTGCCTTCTACTTTTGAACCGAGTTTGTAAAATTTGGTAAACATACCGCGGATTAATGACTGGTTTAATTTTCCGTACTCACCATATACAACATCGTTTCCTGATTTCGCTTCTTCCTCAATCAGTTTTTTTATTTCTTCGGGATGTACTTCCAAATCATCATCAATCGTAATCACAAATTTTCCTTTCGCAAATTTAATACCGCATAAAGTAGCGGCGTGCTGACCGAAATTTTTAGCGAGGCGGATGATTTTTATGTTTTTGTTCGCAGCTTTCAGTTTATTCAGAACATCCCAGGTATTATCAGAACTGCAATCATCCACAATAATTGTTTCAAAGGAATAATTATTGGCGCTGAAAAATTTATTTAATTCTTCATAAAGCTTTTCAATGCTCGGTGCTGCATGATAAGCAGGGATAACTATAGTATATTGTAAACTCATTTTTTGCTGCTTAAAAGTAAACCGCCATCCATTTTAATGGTAGTGCCGGTAATCCATTTGGAGGCATCGGATAATAAAAACGCAATGCAATTCGCCACATCAATGGGTTCTCCAAAACCTAATGGGTATTGCTCTTCGTATTGCGCCATTTCTTCTTTGGATGTTGCTTCTTCTGTTTCTTTAAAGATTTTTGTTTTCACTAATGCCGGCGAAACAACATTCGCTCTTATTTTCTTAGTTGAATTCTCAATGGCAAACGAACGTGCAAAAGCTTCAATCGCTGCTTTGGATGAACTGTAAAGCGCGCCGCCTAAATAAGGATGCAAAGAAGAAACCGAGGAAATAAAAACAACCGAAGCTTTTTCTTTGAATTTTTTAGCCGTTGCTAATTCGCTGCAGACTAAAACAGCCGAAGAAAAATTAGCATTCATCACTTCATCAATATTCCGTTGGCGGATAAATTTAATCGGTAAAGGCTTTACAATTCCCGCACAATTTGCGAGACCGTCAATTTCGGGACAATCTTTCGCTAATCCGTTTATATCAATCGCATTGGTTAAATCCGCAGGAAGAACAATGGTTTTGTTTTTTAATTTTTTCGCAACGGCATTTAATTTTTCAGTATTTCTTCCGCTTAAAATTACATTGGCGCCAAGACTATCACATAAAATCGCGGTGGCTTCCCCAATTCCTGAAGAAGCGCCTGTTACTAAAATATTTTTTCCGCTTAAGCTGATCATAATTCAATTATTTCGGCGGCTTTTAGTTTTTCTGTTTTCAAAATGGCTGTGCCCCAGGATAAGCCCACGCCAAAGCCGCACAGTAACAAATTTAAGCTTTCTTTTAATAATTTGTCTTTTAATGCCAGACAAAGGGTTAATGGGATGGAAGCAGAGCTCGTATTCCCATATAATTCGATGGAATAAGGGTATTTTTCCTTCTCAATGCCTAATTTTTTACGGATGGTCTCATTAATTAATTTATTCGCCTGATGCATCACAAAAAAATCGATATCCGCATTTGTTTTCTTAGCGAACTCTAAAGTTTCTTTTACGTTAGGCGGAACTTCTTTTAATGCGAAAGTGAATATATCCTGACCGTTTAAAGCTAAATGTTTTTTAGCGCGTTTCACGCCCGGCTCCGGTTCATGTATAATATCCGATTCTGCATCGTAAGGGTGACGCGAATGTCCGTGCTCAATGATGATTGCATTTTTTCCGCTGCCATCGCTATTCAAATTAAAAAACATGTCCGAAGCATTGGCATCATATTCCAATAAAGTGGCGGTTCCGGCGTCACCAAACAAAGGATAAGCACTTTTATCTTCGTAATTAGTGGAAATAGTAGATTTATCGCCCGCTAATAACAAAGCATGTTTAAATTGTCAGCTTTGCAAAAAATTATTTATCACGCTTAAACCATAAACATAGCCGCTGCAACCCAAAGTAATATCGAAAGCTAAAACAGATTTTTTTAATTTTAATTTATCCTGAAGAATAACAGCCGTTGACGGTAAAAAATAATCGGAAGATTGGGAAACAAAAATTACGACATCAATATTTTCGCGCGTTGTAATTCCATTATCAAAAAAATACTGCGCGGCTTTTTCGCACAAATCGCTGCAGGTTGTGTTTTCTGAAGCCACGCGGCGTTCTTTGATCCCAACCGTTTTATAAAACATTTCCTGTTCTTCCGGTTTCAGGTAAGCGTAATCAAAAGTGCTTTTGCGTTCTTTCGGTACGCAAACGGTAATGCCTTTAATGCTGACGTGAGATGTTTTGAAAGAACTCAAGCTGATTTTTTTTGCTGAATAACGTTATATAAATCCCTGATGGTTTTTGTTTCTTTTAATTCGGCGCCGTTTAATGTGATGTCGAAATTAATATCTACAAAGGCGATGATAATAAGTGCGTGCATGCTGCTCCAGCCTTTAATGGTACGGTAATCGGTATCGGGCGTAATGGTTCCCGGCGTTAACTCCTCAAACTCTTCTTCTAATTTCCTTGTAAATTCTTCAATATTCATAAAACTAATATTTAAGTACTGTGGCGTTCCAGCTGTTGCCGATACCGAAACCTGCCAGTAAAACTTTCATTCCTTTTTTCAAAATTCCTTTTTGCTCTGCTTCCTGTAATGCAACGGGTCCTGATGAAGAAACAGAATTTCCGTAAGTATCAATGTTTACGTAAAATTTTTCTTTTGGTATTTTAATTTTCTTTCTCAAAATTTCGAGCATGTAAGCATTGGCCTGATGAAAAATAAATAAGTCAATATCTTCAATCTCCAGTTTGTTTTTCTCCAGTATATCTTTAATTAATGAAGGTACTCTTTTAATGGCAAATAAAAACACATTGGTGCCGTTCATTAACATTTTTCCGCCCGGTAATTTGGTTTCTTCAATAAAAGCAGGCGTAATGGCATTCCTGAAACCGCTTCTTTCCACATATAAATCCATAGCGCCATTGCCATCTGTTCCATATTGGAATTGAGTTGGCTTTTTGGTTTTACCCAATTGCAACAGACTGGCAGTTCCAATATCACTAAACACACTTCTCAATTCCAAATCATCGGCTTGCAATACTTTGGTTGGAATATCAGCAGTAATAAATAAAACAGTTTTAGCAGCTCCCGATTCAAGCAGACCCGAAGCCAGCATTAAACCATAAACATAACCCGAACAGCCATAAGGCAAATCAATACAACCGGTTTTTGTGCTTAATCCTAACCTGTGTTGCAAAATGCAGGAAGAAGCCGGCGCGATGTAATCAAAACCCTCTGAACAAAAAATCAGAAAATCAATTGTGTTCCGGTCAATTTTTGTTTCATTAAATAAATTTTCTGCCGCTTTAAAGGCTAAATCAGAAGCAATTTCTCCCGGCGCCGAAACATAACGCTTATTAATCCCGGTCTTTTTAAAAATTTCCTCCGGCGAAGTGTTAAATTCACCCGCAAGCGCTTTGTTATCAAGCGTGGCGGCCGGAAAATAGGTGGAAATATGTTGAATACTAAGTGACAAAATTATTTTCTCTAAGATATAAAAATTCTACTTTGGTTGTATTAAATGCTATATTTATCATTCAAAAATGATTCTAGGCGTATTAAAAAATTACAAGACCATTTACAATACTTTTCACGAAGTAGGGAAGTCCTTTCCTGCCAAAGACTTAATTGAACAGGATAAGAATAACTTTTTCGACCGCAGTTTGTGGAATCATTTTTCGAAACATGGTTTGCACGGACTTGTTGCTGATGAAAGTCATGGCGGAAAAGGATTCAGCGCCCTTAAAACCTGTGTGGCTTACGAAGCTTTGGCTTATGGTTGTGAGAATAACGGGATTATTTTTTCATCCATTGCCCATTTAATTGCCTGCGTTTCTCCTCTGTCGTTTTATGGGAATGACGATCAAAAATCGAAATACCTTAAAAAAATGGCAACCGGCCAGTGGATTGCTGCGAATGCCATTACCGAATACAATGCGGGTTCTGACGTTTACAATATGTCGTCGGTGGCCCAGAAAAAAGGCGGGAATTACATTATAAACGGTGAGAAAAGATACATTACCAACGCGCCTGTTGCTGATATTTTAGTGGTTTATGCTTTAACGGATAAGACCAAAGGATTTTTTGGCGGGGTTTCGTGTTTTATTATTAAAACGGACTCGAAAGAAATTAAAATAAGCAAGGTAAAAGATAAAATGGGATTGCGTACTGCGCAAATGGGAGATATCAAATTCAATAATTTTGAAATTGATGAAGAAAGCATGATTGGAAAACCCGGTGCAGGCGGACAAATTTTTAATAACAGCATGATTTGGGAGCGGGTAGTGGTGAGTGCATTTTTAGTGGGACAATTAGACCGTGTTTTAGATAAAGCTGTTTTATTTACCAAGAAACGTAAGCTCAACAATAAAAACCTGTTTGAATTTCAGAACATCCATCATAAAATTGCTGACATAAAAACTATTTTGAATGCAGGTAAGAATTTAGTTTACGATGCCGCTTACTCGATTGATACCAAACCAAAAAATGCATTAACCCGTGCAGCTATTGCAAAATTGTTCGTTTCAGAACATGTGGTAAACGCCATTAAACAACTCCAGGAAATTTACGGTGCTTACGGTTATTTAACCGAGGCAGGTATAGAGCGCGAATACCGCGATAGTTTTGCTTCTTTATTGTATTCCGGAACATCGGCGATACAGAGGAATATTATAAGTGCGGATGTGTAGGCTACTACAATTTATATTTGCTATTTTTTTCTTTTTAAATTGTGCTTCAGGACAAACAGTAACCCCTAAGAAGTTAATCAAACTTGTTAGAAAAGGAAAGTTAGAAAAAGTAAAAATCATTATAGATAAAGATTCATCTCTATTATATATTAGAACTAGGTTAAACGGTAATTTATTAACCGAGGCTTTATGGGAAGGAAAAATAGAAATCGCAAAGTATTTAATTGAGAAAAATATTAATGTAAATGTTCAGGAGAACAGAATGGCGAAATATTCACCCCTTCTAATTTCGACTTCGTATAGACAATATGAAATTACATACTTATTGGTGAAAAAAGGGGCAAATTTAAATTGTGAAG
>CAZRNW010000295.1:0-5125 GCA_964601535.1 uncultured Flavobacteriaceae bacterium | reverse complement strand
TAACCCCGCAACTAAGCCTATGCTTGAAATGGTATCAGAAATTAAATGTTTACCATCGGCTACCATAGTTGAAGAATGGTTTTGTTTTCCAATTTTAATCAGATAGGCGCCTAAAAAATAATTAACTAATCCTGCAAAAGCAGAAATATAAGCACCTGCATCCGCATGTTCAATTACATCTTTATGAAAAAAAGCAATACTGCCCTTGAATAGCATTCCGATTCCTGCCAGCAAAATCATTCCGCCTTCCACGCCGGAAGAAAGAAATTCAATTTTTCCATGTCCGTAAGGATGATTCTCGTCTTTGGGTTGCGATGCGTAATGGATGCTGTAGAGAGCGAAACTTCCTGCAAGAACATTCACAATAGATTCGAGTGCATCTGTTAAAATGGCATTGGAATGCGTGAAAAACCAGGCCGTAAATTTTAACAGAAGTAAAAAAATGCCTGTCACCAATGCAAAACGCATGATGTTGATTTTCTTTTTATTTATTGCATCTTGATGATTCATTTCATTGTTTCTGTATTAAATAAATATATACAGAAGTCCGGCTTATTCAAGAAAAAATTGTTCAGTTTTAACCGGAATTGAAACCTGTTTGTAACCTTCTTTCAACAGTTTTTCTTTGAAAGCGGTTTTTGCTTCAGTTTCTCCATGCACAAGAAATATATTTTTAACTTTGGTTTTATCCTGACAAGACAAAAAACGGATTAATTCAGTATAATCACCGTGTGCACTGTACGAATGTATCGATTCAATTTCTGCCTTTACTTCGAAGTCATCTCCGAAAATCCGCACGTGTTTTTCGCCGGCGAGCAATCTCGCGCCAAGTGTTCTGGGAGAACAATACCCAACCATTAATACAGTATTTCTTGCGTCTGAAACAGTATGCATCAAATGATGTTTAACCCGCCCTGCATCGCACATACCGGAAGCAGCAATAATAATGCAAGGTTCTTTCGAATCGTTTAATGCTTTTGATTCAGAAGATTCACGGATATATTTTAGATGATTAAAGCCAAATGGATCCGGATCTTCTTTAATGTAATCTCGTAACTCCTGATTAAAACATTCTACATGTTTCCTTACTATAGCAGTGGCACTGGTTGATAAAGGACTGTCAACATAAGTTTTTATATCCGGAAGTAATCCTTTGTTCTTTAATTTATCCAGGGCAAAAACAATTTCCTGCGTACGCCCCAGACTAAAAGCCGGAATAATAAGTTTCCCTTTTTTCTCTATACAGGTATTTAATACAATAGTTAACAATTTTGATTCTGAATCCTCATGGGTTTCATGCAAGCGGTCGCCATAAGTTGACTCACAAATGATGTAATCTGCTTGCGGAAAAGGCTGGGGAGCTTTTAAAAGCATATCCGTATACCGGCCTACATCACCTGTAAAAGTTAATCTCGTTATTTTGTTATTCTCTTTTGCTGTGATATTCACAGCAGCAGCTCCGGTAATATGTCCAACTTCACTAAACCGTATAGAAATCTCATTGTTAATTGAAAAATCAGCGTTGAAAGGAATTGGTTTAAAATGTTTGAGACAACGTTCAGCGTCTTTAACTGTGTAGAGTGGTTTTACGGGTTCGAGATTGTTTTTTGCCCTTCTTTTATTTATAAAGCGCACGTCACTTTCATGGATGTGGGCACTATCCATCAATAAAATTTCGCAAACATCGTAAGTTGCTTCGGTGCAATAAATTTTTCCGTTAAAACCTTGTTTTACCAAATACGGCAGATTACCTGAATGATCTATATGGGCATGCGATAAAATGACGGCCTCAATATTTTCAGGATTCAAATCCAGTTTACGGTTCATCCCATCAGTTTCTTTACCCATTCCCTGAAATAATCCGCAATCCAGCAGAATTTGTTTTCCACTTTCAGTAATAAGTAAATGTTTACTTCCGGTTACGGTTTCAGTTGCGCCTATAAATTTGATTTTCATAGTTATTAATGTCCTGTAAAGATAGCTGGTATCCCTTACATTTCCGATTATAGAGCGGTTTATTTATTGCTTTCGGAAGTACAATTATTAGTACATTTGTACTCTCTGTAAATGGCCCTTATCGAAGAAGAAAATAGTACGGAAATAAAACCTAAGGAGATGTCGTTTTTACAACATCTTGAAGAGCTCCGCTGGCATTTGGTACGCAGCGCTGCAGTTATTGTTGTTATTGCCGTAGTCATTTTTTGTTTACCGGGTATTTTTATAGACAATGTTTTTCTCGGCCCCATAAAACCTGACTTTATTTCTTACAAACTATTTTGCGCGCTTGGCCATAAATTAGGAATGGGCGATGTGATGTGTATGCATGTTAAGGAAGTTAAACTTCAAACCCTTGGAATTTCAGAACAGTTTTTTACACATATGTGGTTTGCTTTTATGGGCGGATTGGTTTTAGGATTTCCTTTCTTATTATGGGAGTTATGGAAATTCGTTCGGCCTGCATTAAAAGATAAAGAGATTGGGCCTGTAAAAATTTTCATTGTTATTGCTTCGGTATTGTTTTTAATTGGCATTGGTTTCGGTTATTTTATTTTGTTTCCGATGTCGTACAATTTCCTTATCAATTATTCGATGTCCGACAGCGGCATGATACAAACTAATCAAACGCTGGATGATTATTCTTCATTCATCACTACAATGACATTGGTATCAGGCATAATTTTTGAATTACCGGTTTTAGTTTATTTTTTAACGCGCATGACTTTAATAACACCTCAATTCATGCGTAAATTCAGAAAGCATGCAGTTGTTGTGATTTTAATTGTCGCCGCGATTGTTACACCAAGTCCGGATGTTACTTCACAAATGCTGGTAGCAGTACCTATGTACTTACTTTATGAAATCAGTATTTTTGTTTCGAAATACGTAGTAAAAAAATATAAATTGGCTGAACAATGAGTAATCAGGTAAAAGAGTTTAACGACTACCGTTCGCGCATGAACGATTTGTTAATGAGTAAGGACAATCTCGTTTTAAAACGACTTTTCAATCTCGATACTAATACATATGCAGCTGGCGCATTAGACGTTAAAACAAAAGAAATGCTTGGTTTGGTTGCCAGCATGGTTTTACGTTGTGATGATTGCATTAAATACCATTTAGGAAAATGCAAAGAAGAAGGCTGCACTACAGAAGAAGTGTATGAGATTTTTGCGGTAGCGAATATTGTTGGCGGAACAATCGTTATTCCACATACCAGACGCGCAGCTGAATATTGGGAAGAGTTAAACCGTAAATAACCGACTTGCTTTTTCAAGCAAGGCCTTTTGAAAACGTAATAAATCTTCTTAATAAAAATAATGAAGCCGTTATGTACGGTTAGATAAGGTTTAAGTGCATTAAGAAAAGCAGTGCACCCGCTGCCAATAACAAAAACAAAAGTGTATTTGCAATTTTAAGCTGGCGGATATGGTAAAAATAATCAGCCAGCAAAATACTAACCGGAATTATGGAAGCAATTATAGGAAAATAAGAGGTGTTGTTTTTCGAAAAGAAATTAATAAGCGATAATATTAATAACCAGTACATGAGACCCAGATTTTTCTGGGTTTTTATTTTTCCACCGAGTCCTTTTGTAAAATGTTTGCCAATTCCAAGTATCATTAAAATTATTAAGCAAAAAAACAGGGGGTAAAAATATTCTGATATAACGGGTTTCTGGAAATTAGTAAACAGGTTAAGAATGTAGCTTAAGTAGTCGAGAAACGGAATGTTTATTAGATAGCCAATACAGAAATAAACAAATACCGGTGCAATTAATCCTAATAAAGTGACGAGCCATTCGCGCCAGCCAAATGGTCGCAGGATTAATAAAGCGATAAAGTAAAATATGACGAAAAAAGCATAATTGGTATAAAAGAAAGTGGCCAATGAAGTGAATAAGGCGCCATTAAAGATTTTTGACAAAACATCCTCTTCGCGGTAAGTATCCGTAATATAAATCAGCGACAATAAAATAAAAACATTAGCAACTAAAGATGGGTGAAGAAGTGTATTACTTAGATTAATTGCACCAAAAAAAACGTATAAAAACGAAGGAATGTAATTGGATTTTTCTACCAACTCCTGACGGATAGTGTAAATAGAAATTAAAACTGCCCCAATTCCAAAGCAGAGAATATTGAATACGGTAATTGCAAAAGTTGAATTAAGGTTTTTTTGAAGTATAGAGTATAAAATATTATCGTAATTAACTGAATTTAAGTTTGTTGTAGAAAAAAAGGAAAGAACTATAAAGAGAAGAAAAAACAGGATTATTACCGGCAGTGCCCTTGTTAATCCCTTTTTTAAAACACCAATTACCACAGTTTTTTAGTTTTCTTATTATTTCTATATTTGTAGGGTAAACTTACAAAATAAAACCATATGACACTTTTAATGATAACCTGGACAGACGTTTTTGAAGCAACCGGTTCGTTTTTCTACTGGATTTTTAAATGTATGCGCGCTTTAGGACAATCCCCAAACGTAATTATGGGAAGCATTGTGATTTTTTTATTGGCTTACTGGTGCGTTAAAATTGTTCAGCAAAATAAAAGAGCAGCTCAAAACGGTACTTACAAATAGTATTACCTTACAGATATAAAAAAACCCTGAAGAATTCTTCAGGGTTTTTTGTTTAACACCGTTTCAGGTTAATATTTCAAATCCAATTTCAGTAATTTTTTGAAAGCTTCTTTTTCTATTGATGAAATCTGATTCAACATGTCGGCACATTCCTCATAATATTTTTGTTCATCTAAACGGCCTTTGTAAATGCGTCCCATCTGTACAGCACTGGCTCTCCATAAATCACCCGCCTTCGTAAATTCATCCGAAATCAAGGTAAGTTTATCTTCTTTCAAATAGGCGGCACCCTGTTCCAGAAATGCAGCATAAATAAAACGGAATCCGCCGCCGCCCGTTCCAATTTCTTCCTGCATCCTTACAATTTGTCCTAAATACAAAGCAGCTTTTTTCGCCCCTAATTTTTCTCTCCATTTACGTATATGCTTTGCTGTAAAATTAATTCCTGAAACTCCGGCAATTGGCCCGGGTACATGCAGCATATCGCGTGAATTCCTTTTTATCCCTTTTACTATGGATTTACGTTTGGTTTCTTCACTCA
>CAZRNW010000294.1:0-5134 GCA_964601535.1 uncultured Flavobacteriaceae bacterium | reverse complement strand
GCAACTAAAGTAAAAGAGTTAAGCGGACAAAAAGATAAAATTCAGCACATCATTACTTTAATTGCAGAAGATTTTAAGAAAGCTGAATTTGAAGAAAGCAAGCTGATTGAGTTTATTAAGATCAAGATTGAAGAATCAGACAACAAGGTTTACAAATTGCTCAAGAAAGTGGAGGAGTTCCGTGAAGAGCACGGTTTGGTTTACAGCGAAGGTTTATTCAACACCGATTTCGCAACGGGTTCGAAACGTGAAATCAGCACGAAGGCGGTTCGCTTGTTAGACCAATTGCGTAATGCTATTAAAGAGCAGGAGCAGGAAGAAATCCGTTTACAGGATTTATTCGAATTGAAGTTCAATATTAAAGAAGGTATGAACGAAACAGGCTGGACTCACAAAATCGACAGCATCGGAAGTACCGGAACGGATATTTTAGTAAAAGCAATTATCTACATCACTTTATTACATGTATTCATTAAAGAATCTTCGCACAGAAGCAGTTCTGACTTTAAAGTACATTGTATTATTGACGAGGTAGGTCAGATTTCAGCGCATTACTTACGCGAGCTTTTGAAATTCGCGAAGAACAGAAATATTATGATGATTAACGGTTTGCCAAACAAGAGTGGATTGGAAAGCCATTACCGCTATACCTACCAGTTCCGTAAAGAGGATTCGGGTAACGTACGTATCTTCCCAAGTATCGTTACTGAGGTAGAAGCTTAACATTAAGTGGTTCCGGGAACTTCAGGATCCTGAATTCAACAGGTGAGCGTAGTTTCCCGAAACCCACAATTTAGATTATGAGTTCAGCTCTCGTATCCGTTTTAATGCCCGTTTATAATGCGTCTGCTTTTGTAAAAGAAGCAGTTGAAAGTATTTTAAACCAGTCTTACAAAGATTTAGAATTAATTATCATTAACGACGGTTCAACTGACGATTCTGAAACTATCATTAAGCAGATAAGAGATAACCGTATCCGCTATTATAAAAATGAAAAAAATCTCGGATTAATTGAAACGCTGAACAAAGGAATTGATTTATGCGAAGGCACTTATATTGCCCGCATGGATGCCGATGATATTAGTCTGCCTGACAGAATTAAGAAGCAGGTGGAGTTCATGAATAAAAATTTGGAGGTTGGTGTTTGCGGAACAGATTATATTCAGTTTGGAAAAGGAAAACAGATGTTAAGCAAATCGCACCGCGAACATGAATGGATTGCGGGATGGATGTTGTTTAATTCTTCTGTGGTGCATCCTTCTTTAATGTTGCGGACTTCAGTTATCAAAAATTCAAAACCATATTTTAATGCGGAGTTTAAGCATGTGGAAGACTACGAATTATGGAGTCGCTTAATTTTTGAATGCAAATTTGCAGATGTGCCGGAAGCTTTATTAAAATATAGATTGCATGCTTCACAAGTGAGTCGTCAGTTTAAGAGCCAGCAGATTGAAAACGGGAATAAAGTGCGGAAACTGTTTTTAGAAAAAGCAGGTTTCCGTTTTACGGAGCGTGAATTGCGGACGCATTGTTTATTGGGAAGTTCACAAATCATTACATCTTTAAAAGATCTGGCTATTTTATCTTTTTGGTTTTCAAAAATGATGGAGCAGAACAAAAAAATAAAATTCATTGAGCAATCTATCCTCGAAAAAATTCTCGCCAAACAATGGTACGACGCCTGCGGAATTACGAATTTAGGTCCGAAGGCCTATTTCTATTATCTGAATTCTAAATGGAGTAAATTATACGACGGCAGCCGCGCCAGGCTTTTATCGAAGTGTCTTGTTCGCTGGGTTCAATAAAGAATCACTCATTATTTTTTGCACCATTTTTCCGGAGAGAAATTCACAACCTTTTTTATTTAGATGAACGTAAGATTCAAGGATGCTGTCTTTACGGATATCTTCAATTTTATAGTATTCTAAATCAAGAAGCGGAATATTTTCCTTCTCAGCTATGGTTCTTAAACGCTGATTGTAGAGGGAAAGGACAAGCGTTGTAAGTTTGTCGGTGTCGCTTATTTGTGTCGACAATAAAACTTTTACCTTATTTTGTTTAGCGATACTGATAATGCTCCTGATGTTTCTTTCATACAAGTCTGCATTGTACAGAATGGTTTTTACTTCGTCTTTCAAAAACTCATAGTGTTCAGCCGGTACTTCTTTGCTGTAACTGTAATTAGGCACAAGCTTTGAATAAAATTCCCAATTCCATAAATAACGCATGTGAAAATCAGCCGCCGCAAATAGTGCAGAATGTTTATTCCAGAAACTCAAACGTGTATTGCCGTATAACTGCGGACCATCATCAGCGCCATAATAAGGCGAATATTTCCGCATCACATCATTGAAGGTAGAGTAAATGATAATCATATCCGGCTGATGGCGTAAAACCCGGTGATAAAACAATCCGACAATTTCAGAAGTGGCGTAGCCATAACGACCGGCATTGATGCATTCTGTTTTTATTTTTGTTTCAGATTCTAATTTTTTTCCAAGTAAAGCCGTCCATGTTTGTTCATCAGAAACATATGGATCGAAAGTAGAGGAGCCACCCAGACAAAAAATCCGGAAAGTTTCTTTTGGTTTTACAGGATCATAATCCGCTGAACGGAAACCCCAGCGGTTAATCGAAAATTCTCTTGGATTTTTCGAATCGTAAGTGATTTTTAAATTTGGTTCTAAATCATAATTAAAATATCCGTTGGGTACAGCAAGCGTTTCACTCAAGTTGTGCGTGTAAGGTGCTGTTACGCCTTTTACCGCATCGTATATTCTTAAAATAATTTCCCCGCCAATTAAAATGACAACTATTGTAAATAGAATTGTTATTGTCCATTGTAAAAATCGTTTTCCGCGGGAAGCCATGGACAAATTTAATTAAATTGTCGGGACATAAGGTTCTGTCAGCTTCTCAATTTTCAATCTATATTCTATTGTTTTCGCTGAATCGCCTTTTCTTTGGTAAACAGGAAGGAGATCCCGGTAAACAGGAAGAAAATCAGGTTTTAGATTTAGGAATTCTTCATAAAGAGAAAGAGCTTTAACAGTATCTTTTTCATAGAACAAAGCATTTTGGGCAGTTTCGAGCAGACTGTTTGCGTTTTCGTTCAATTGTTTTTTTCTATACCAATCATAAATGCGGAGACCGATAAACAAACACACCAGAAGAAGTAAAATTATTTTAACAGGTTTTGAGTACAATTTGCAAAAGTTTACTCAACAATTATTTTCTGAATAATACTACCTTTCACTGAAGTAATTCTTAAAAAATAAATGCCTTTTGGCTGAGAAGATAAATCAATTGCCGTTTTCTTTTCTGTCAGTTCGCTGCTTTTGATAATTTTTCCGAGACAATCCACGATTTGCATATTAGCTGAGTGGAGAACTTCTTCACTCAAAGAAATTTCAAAAATCCCCTTTGAAGGATTCGGAATTACTGTACAAGAACCCTGAAAAGAATTATCTTGAATTGAAGTTGTTAAAGCACAATTCAAAGCAATGATTTGTGCACCTGTTACCCAGCCGTTACCGCTGCAGGTTGATAAAGAAGCAGTTTTTACGCCTGTAGCACCTGCTGTTAACATAGGTTGATCTGAAAGCTCAACATTTTCATTTCCCCAGGGATGATTTCCTGTTGTACCAACATCAAATCTTTCGGTTAATGATGGCTGTGGAATAATATTCATCTTACTGCTGTTTACGCTGCAGAAGAAAACAGAAACCAAGCGGGTACACGTTACAGTTGTAGTGATATTAGGTGTAACAATATTCGTGCAATCATCCTGACTGCCGTTTGAGCTAGCCATATGAATCGGGCTTGGTGAAAAAACGCCGGTGTAGGCTGCGATACCTCCAACATAATATTGATTAGTTGTACCACTGAATGTATAGCTAAGCGGTTCTGAATTTGTAACTACTTTGTAAAATGTGCCTAATTGCCTTGTTGTATTGCTTGAACCGCATCCTGAACCCGTATTACTCGTGTGACCGATTAATGTCCAGCCTGCAGGAGGAGTAATATTACTGCCCGAATTACACCATCCGGTATGAATTGCTGCAATCATCACATCACCGGTAACAATGCCGGAAGGTTTCATAATTGTAACAGATGAGGAGGTGCCTACTGCAGTTGCGGTACTGACAAATGAACAGGTGCTTGCACATTGCGAATTTGCCTGTAAACTAAATAAAGCCGATAAAAGAATAAAGTATATTTTTTTCATGCGAAAGGGTTTTAAAGGTTTGCTTATATAAATGTATGAAAATAAATTATAAAAGCAAGAACAAAGGCTATTTGTCTCTCACCGCCAGAAAGTAAACCACAACGCCCAGAAAATCGAAAGCCAAGCCTGCAATTAATACTGAATTGTAAAAAGGAACATGCATAATTTTAAGAACCGCACCCGTCATAACCATTAGCGAACCAAAAATAAGGATGCCAATCATTAAGGCTTTCATTCTTTTTTTCATGACTGAAGGATTTAATTTAGTTTCTTCAATAAACTCTTCCAGCTCACTTTTTCATCCAGTATTTTAGCAATCTCCGCAATTTTAATCCGGTCTTGTTTCATTGTGTCTCGGTTGCGGATGGTTACGGTTTGGTCTTCTAAACTTTGATGGTCAACTGTAATGCAATACGGAGTTCCAATGGCATCCTGACGACGGTAACGTTTTCCTACAGTATCTTTTTCGTCGAGGATAACATTGTGGTCGAATTTTAATTCATTCATTATTTTTTCTGCTAATTCAGGCAGACCATCCTTCTTCACCAATGGGAAAATAGCACATTTAATTGGGGCAAGAGCAGGAGGGAGGCTCAACACCGTTCTGGTATCGCCGCCTTCTAAAGCTTCTTCTTTGTAACCTGCAGAAAGAACAGATAAAAACAAACGGTCTAAGCCAACAGAAGTTTCCACCACATATGGCACATAACTTTTATTTTCTTCCGGATCAAAATACTGTAGTTTTTTTCCGCTGAATTGTTCGTGTTGCTTCAAATCAAAATCGGTGCGCGAGTGAATTCCTTCTAATTCTTTAAATCCAAAAGGGAATTTAAATTCAATATCACAAGCCGCGTTGGCATAGTGCGCTAATTTTAAATGGTCGTGGTAACGGTAATTCTCATTTCC
>CAZRNW010000293.1:3243-5169 GCA_964601535.1 uncultured Flavobacteriaceae bacterium | reverse complement strand
TTGCTTAGTAAGTATCCGTGACGGCTCCGGTTATCCGTCGCTAAAATAAAAAGGGTAATCAAAAGAGTAATCTGCGATCCTGTTAGGTAGCGATAGGGCGCTACTACCCTTCAATTAAATATATGCTGGTAAGGGCGTCGTAGCGTAATCTGTCCCTAACTTTTACATATGGTTAGGCTATCCGCAGATTGATGGCCCAAAGTGTTTTTGCTCCCGTAATGTAGCAAGTTTATAAAACCTTTGGGGCGGGCTAAGGATTTAAGTCGAGACTTAGCACCAGCAAAAAATAAATATTTTCCCGATGAGGTCCAATTACGGAACTATATTAGGGACCATTTGGCTCTAATATTGGTTGTTGGCTACTGCCTCATACATTTGCTGAAAAGGTTTGGATAGGCAAATATAAGATAGAGATATATATATGACTTCAAAAATTTATGAACACACTAAAGAATATAAAGAGCATGAATTTGCTCCAACATTTGGTAGTGGTGCTTGTGGAAGATGCCCATTTCCAAATGTACATCCAATTCATGTAAAAATGTCTAAAGAAGTAAAATATTCATATATGAATCCAAATGCTTCTTGGAATCTTCCTAAATAAAGAAAGGTACACAAATGACTTTTCGCGTTGTTATTACCGCTCGTTCTAAGTGCAAGCGTTGTGGTCATACTTTTAAGGAGCACCAGGAAATTCTTTCTACTGGACATGGTACATATTTCGGACATTGTACCTGCAAGAATTTTCTTAGTAAAGCCGATACACACTAAAACTTAATAGGAGAATTTATTTCTCCTTGTAGCGCGCAAATCTACAATTTATTGTAATTTATCTTTTTATCTTGGGTTTGTGCTCTACAAAGAGAATTAAATAGGCCTTTATAAGATAGGAGTAATACCGCGCACAAGATCATTTTCCTTGAGGAAACTCGTCCTAATTAAAGGAGAATGGATGAAATCCTGGGTTTGCCGTAAGTGTGAGTTTAGGAATTTTCATAACAAAACTATTTGTTATAACTGCGCAACTAAGCGAGTGGCTACTAAGCCTCCTATTCCTAAAGATAAAAATCAGTTGAGGTTTAAATTTAAGTGACCGCTCGATTTTTAACTTTAATAGAGGTACTTTTGGTAGTCATTTTTACTCATCATCTATATGAAGCCTTTTGTTTTGGTATATTAGTATGTTTACTCAAAATCAACTTAAAGTCATTGAATATTGTGAGCAGGAATGTAAGCGTCAAAGATCAGGTGAGGAATCTGTTTCTTGGATGCTTAATGCATGGGAATTTGCACATCAAAAGTACTTAGGAGCAATTAAAGAGAATTTAGGCGATTGGTTAAGCCTCCTTCCACTCCTTTCTTCAAGACGCACGATTGATCTTGAATTCATTATTGAGCTTGGTAAACGAGTGGAACCAGAAGAGAATAAAGATGGCTTTCGTACTCATGCAATTGGAATCAGTAATGGCTTCTATTGGCAAAAAATAGGTTCTAAATGGACCATTATTGAGAAAAATCTAGAACATCTTATTAATGCCTACTATGAAGGAACTCTTGATTCTATCATAGATTCTGAAAGGCATCAAACCCATTCAGCTTCCCTATCAAAGAATTATACACAGGAGGATTTGTTTTATTATGAGTATGAAACGATCCATCCTTTCGGTGACGGAAATGGGCGCACTGGAAAAATTCTCTATAATTATCTTAAGGGCACTCTTGATAGTCCAGTCATGCCTCCGAATTTTTGGGACATTGCTAATCCGTAAAAAGGGATAGTTAAGATGCCACTAGAAGATTTTTTTGATGCTGCTGTAAAAGAAGGCTGGATTAAGGAAAAGCCTCGATCCGGCAAATGTATGTTTTGTGCTAAGTCTTTAACTGAAGAGGATGTAGATCATAGCGTATGTAATAAGTGTTGGGAAG
>CAZRNW010000293.1:0-3233 GCA_964601535.1 uncultured Flavobacteriaceae bacterium | reverse complement strand
GAAACTTTTTCTCATCGCTTTATTCCTGAGGAAGACGATGAAGATTTTTGTGAAGAGTGTGGGCAAAAAGAAGCCGCTACGAATCATCAAACTTGGGAAAAGGCTCATAGTAATGAAGGGGATTCAGTAAATGCCTAAGGTTGCTACTCCTGAAGAAGAAAAGATTACCAAGAAGAAGAAAGAAGAAATTGCGCAGGGAAAGAACTACGAAAATCCTGGGCAATGGCTTGGTAATAAGCACCCTATTACTCGTACAGATAAGTAAGAAAATAAGGTGAATTAGGAAATGGACGAGAAGATTTATGCTGTAATTCTCTCTATTGTGAAGGGAGAACACGACGAAAATCTAAATCAAATTACCGAAGCAGTCCGAAGACGTAAAGATATGCTTGGTCAAATCAAACTTATTGAATTTTCTGTAGGACAAAAGGTTAGATTTAGTGCTGATGTTCGTCCAACATATCTAGCCGGAAAAGAAGGCGTTATTGTTCGAAAAGCAACCAAGAAGGTTGTTGTTGATCTAACAGAGCGCGCAGGAAGATTCTTTAAGGGTATCAGCACTCCTACGAATCTACTAGAAGTTATTCCTAAGGAATAAAATGACGCGCCAATGGTTAGCCGATCCTAATCTAATGTGTCAAAAGCATATTGTAGCAGAACATTTTGAAGCACATATGTTTTTGTCTAAGATGGAGAAAGGGTATTCCCTTAAAGGTTTTATAGAAGGATCAATGTTTTTTGGTGCATCCTTTATTCAAGAAAGGCATGACCTTTTGGCGCAATATATAGAAGGACATAAAACTCCACTATATATTCCAGAAACAGTTATTGGAAAGTATCCAGAAATTCCACGCCTTACTAATGACTTTGAAAGTTCTTTAGGCACACTTTATAGTAGATGTAAAAATTGCTTTGCGATGCTTGGACAGGCGGTATATACTGATGCATCTTCCAAACCTGGATAAACTTATTGCAGAAAAGTATATTTCTGTACAAAAGCATCCAGAATTTGATCTATATATTTATAACTACACTCCCCGCGCACAGTTTGATAGGGTTTGGACTGAGGAAACTCTTGCTTGTCGTGGATTAATTATGGATGGAAGCCGAAATGTGGTTTCTCGTCCATTTAGGAAGTTCTTTAACTTCGGGGAATTGCCTGTCTCACAATCTCGTAATTTGCAGAAGCAAATTGAATCAGGGGAAGTAAATTTTACTGTCACTGAAAAGATGGATGGGTCATTAGGAATTTCCTATTTTGGTCCCGATGGTACAATGTATATTGCTACTCGTGGATCATTTGTTTCTGAGCAGGCACAAAAAGCAAATCATCTTTTAGATGAAAAGTATTCAGATATTAGGAAAAAGCTTAACGAGGATTTTACCTTTCTCTTTGAAATTGTCTATCCTCAAAATAGAATTGTTGTTGATTATGGAAGCCTTGAAGATTTAGTGCTTCTAGCCGTTATTGATACTGAAACAGGAAAAGAAAAGCCATACGAAACACTTATTCGTCTTGGTGAAACACATGGATTTCCTGTTGTAAAAAGGTATGACGGTATTACTGATTTTGATAATTTGATTAGCCGAGAAAATTCAGAAGGTTATGTAGTCTATTTTCCAAAGACTGGACTTCGCTTTAAGGCAAAGTTTGAGGAATATACTAGGCTGCATAGAATCTTAACTGGAATAAATGCTAAGCGTATTTGGGAATTTTTATCGACCAATCAATCTTTGGATGAAATCCTGGATCGAGTTCCAGATGAATTCTATAAGTGGGTAGAATCTACAGTTACAAAACTCCGTATGGAGCATGATGCTATTGTACTATCTGCTACTGATCTATGCGATCAGATAAAAGTATTACCGACACGAAAAGATCAAGCATTAGCAATTAAAGATCATCCATATAAGGGATTAGTTTTTGGTCTGCTGGATGGAAAAGATATTCATCCAATGGTTTGGAAAATGCAAGAACCAGCCTTTGATAAGCCATTTAAGATGGATGAAGTATAAATGTATAAAATTGATGTAGATACTAGATTTTTGCCCCGAGCAGATTTTGATGATATCGTTACATACTATTTTGATAAGTTATCTGAGGCCGAAGAGTTTCATGATCATCTAACTAATTTATACGAATTAGATGTAGATATTGAAACTATAGAGCCAACTACATACGATCAAGCAATTCAAGATTTTGTAGAGGTATTTGGTCCTAGTTCAGAATGAAACTTATTATGACAAAAGGTTTACCAGGAAGTGGTAAATCTACTTGGGCTAAAACACAAAAAGGATTCAAGCGAGTCAATAAGGATGACCTTAGACATATGCTTGATGATGGTGTTTGGTCTAAAACTAATGAACAGTTTGTTCTTACGGCGCGCAATAGGTTAATTGAATCTGCTCTTGGGCGTGGATTAAGTATTATTTGTGATGATACAAATCTGCACCCTAAACATGAAGCAGAACTGAGAGCAATAGCCGATCAATTTAAGGCTGAGTTTGAAATTAAAGATTTTACATATGTTCCTATTGAGGTCTGTATTGCACAAGACTTACAGAGAACAAATTCGGTAGGAGAGCAAGTTATTAGGAAACACTATAATCAATTTCTCCGTCCCAAAATTGTTCCTGCAGTTGTTGATCCAAATAAATCAAGTGCCATTATTTGTGATATTGATGGTACCTTAGCGTTATTCGGGGATGCTAATCCTTATGACAGGGACTTTATTAATGATTCTGTAAATAAAGTTGTAGCAGATATTATCACTGAATTTAGTGATATCTATACAATTATTCTAGTTTCTGGCAGAAACGGTAAGTATAAGGAAATTACCGAATCTTGGCTCGATAAGCATGAAATTTACTATGACTTACTTTATATGCGAAAGCCTGATGACACCAGGAAAGATGTAATTGTTAAAGAGGAACTTTATCGAGAGTTTATTGAGCCAAAATTTAATATTGCTTTTGTACTTGATGATCGTAATCAAGTGGTTGAATTTTGGCGCAGTATAGGATTAACTTGTTTACAAGTAGCAGACGGTAATTTCTAGATTTTTAGGCCGGGTTGGCGGAACGGCATACGCAGCAGACTTAAAATTTGCGGTCGAAAGACATAAGGGTTCGAATCCCTTACCCGGTACCAATTTTTGGGAGAAGTTTATGCTTTACACAATTATTATGCTTACTGCTATTAGTGTTTTTATAGGACTATTCCTATGCAGGAT
>CAZRNW010000292.1:0-5175 GCA_964601535.1 uncultured Flavobacteriaceae bacterium | reverse complement strand
GTTTAGCTATGGTAATGTTGCAGTTAGTATCGCAATTTTACATGAAGGCTGAAGAATCTGAAAAAGAATTAAGCCATTTTAAAATACTATTAATTGATGTAGAGATGATGTTACAAGAACACCTCTCAAATATCAAAAACATAGAAGAATAATCCGCTAAAAACGGAAACACTTTTCACGCACAAATTACTCCTGTTAAGCCGGGAAATAGTTTGTGCGTTTTTTATTTATTTAATATTAGAGTCATGAATTTAGATTTAAATATCATCGAGATAAGTATCATTGCCGGAGGCCTCATTCTGGGATTAATCGTCGGCTTTATATTAGCCGGCTCCCGCCTGAACCGCAGCGCTAAAAAAGAAAAACAAAATCTTATTAAAGAAGCGGAAGTAAAAGCCGAAGCCCTTAAACAGGAAAAAATCTTGCAAGCAAAAGAAAAATTCCTTCAGCTTAAAGCAGAACACGATAAAGCCGTTCAGGAAAAAAACAATCACATTGCCGTTACCGAAAACCGATTAAAGCAAAAGGATAACGACTTATCGAAAAAAATTGAAGAAGCGAACCGTAAAGACAAAGAACTGGAAGCGCAACGCCAGCAACTTGCCTTGCAAACCGATTTATACAAACAACGCAACGAAGATGTAGAAAAACACCATCGTCGCCAGGTTGAAATGCTTGAGAAAGTTTCAGGCATGAAAGCCGATGAAGCAAAAGCGCAATTGGTAGAAAGCGTTAAAGCTGAAGCTAAGACTGCAGCAATGGCTTACATTAAGGATATAATGGACGAAGCTAAACTTACAGCTAATAAAGAAGCTAAAAAGATTATTGTACAATCCATACAACGCGTTGCCACCGAAACAGCCATTGAAAACTCAGTTTCTGTTTTTCATATTGAAGGGGATGAAATGAAAGGACGGATTATCGGTCGTGAAGGAAGAAATATACGTGCATTGGAAGCAGCAACCGGTGTTGAAATTATTGTGGATGATACTCCCGATGCTATTACTTTATCTTGTTTCGATTCTATCCGTCGTGAAATTGCACGTTTAGCATTGCATCAATTGGTAAGTGACGGACGTATTCACCCGGCGCGTATTGAAGAAGTAGTTGAGAAAACCAAAAAGATGATTGAAGAAGAAATCGTTGAAATTGGTAAGCGTACTTGTATTGATTTAGGTATACACGGTTTGCATCCTGAATTAATCAGAATGGTAGGAAGAATGAAATACCGTTCGTCTTACGGCCAAAACTTATTACAACACTCGCGCGAAGTAGCGAACCTATGTGCTATTATGGCCAGTGAAATGGGATTGAATCCTCAAATGGCGAAGCGTGCCGGATTGTTACATGATATTGGAAAGGTTCCTGATGATTCTCCTGAATTACCTCACGCGATTTTAGGAATGAAACTGGCTGAGAAGTACAAAGAGAAAGCTGAAGTGTGTAACGCCATTGGTGCTCACCACGACGAAATTGAAATGACTTCGCTATATTCACCAATCATTCAGGTATGTGATGCTATCAGCGGTGCTCGCCCCGGTGCACGCCGTGAAATTGCCGAACAATACATGAAGCGTTTGAAAGATTTGGAAGCTTTAGCTTTATCGTATGAAGGTGTTGAGAAGACTTACGCTATTCAGGCCGGACGTGAATTACGGGTAATTGTTACAAGCGAAAAAGTAAGCGATGCTAAAGCAGAAGAATTAGCTTTTAATATTTCACAAAAAATTCAAACGGAAATGACTTATCCGGGACAAGTTAAAGTCACCGTTATCCGCGAAACAAGAGCAACATCTTACGCTAAGTAAAATGATAAATAAATGCATTTTAAGAGGAGAAATAGCTATTACGCTGTTTCTCCTTTTTATTTTACAATCCTGTTCCAATAAAGCAATAGATAAAGAAGCGCCCGCTGTTAACGAAATTAAAGCGGGAGAAAAATTTTTGATCATCTTACCGGAGAATCATGATGAAGGATTTTTATGGAAGCTCAACAACGGACATAATAATTCTATTGCAGAAAATATGGGTGCTGTATGGCACGGAAATGATAAAGGAATTTATTTCAGATTTGTTGGCGGGAAACCGGGAACTGACACTTTACATCTCACACAATACAAAACTCAACAAGTTTCAAAAGAAAGAGATTCGGTGAAGACTGTTACTTACATTATTAAAGTAACGGAGTAATCAGATTTTTGAAATGTCCATATCAAAACCGCATTTAAAATGATTTTGAGGACACTCCTTAAAACCATGTAAGCCACAAGGGCGGCATTCCAGATTCTTAACTTCAATAATTCTTGAATTATCTGATAGAGGCGTAAATCCAAATGCCGGAACAGTTGAACAGAAAAAAGCGGTCACAGGAGCATTCATGGCAGAAGCCAAATGTAAAGGCGCGCTGTCGTTGACGTAATTCATTTGTGCGTCTCTCATTAAAGCTGCCGATTGTAATAAATTTAATTCGCCACACAAAACCCTGACTTGTTTTGATTTTTCACTATTGACTTTCGACTTTAAGGTATTAGCTTTCCCAACATCATTCTTAGAACCTAAAACATAAACAGTAGTGCCATCAGGAATACGGTTACAAATACTCACCCATTTTTGTTCGGGCAATTGTTTAGTAAACCAAACAGATGCTGGAGAGATGGTAATGTATTTTTCTTTTTTAAATCCCTCTACTCTTTCAAAATATTCTTTTGAAGGATATAATTTTGGTTTAAAAACAGTTTTGTCGGTTATATCTTCAATCAATTGATTATAGCGTTCGGTTTCATGACGGCCATCGCCAATAACATGTTTTACTCTTTTTGCGAAGAGGAAGGATAATATTCCTTCCCTAAATCCCGCTTTGTATTTTGCACCAGAAAATGCAGTTAAGAATCCTGAACTGGAATAACGATGGAGATTTATGACTGCATCGAATTTGTTTTGTTTAATTTGCTTCCGGAGTTTAAAGAGTTCAGCGTACTTTGCTTCGTTTTTATTCCAAACTAAAACCTGCCTGATAAAAGGATGTGTTTCGTATAAAACTTCATTTCCTTTCCGTACTAAAATGCTAATTCCTGCCTCAGGAAAATGATGATGCAGTTTTTCTAAAACCGAACTTGCCAGAATTGCATCGCCAATAAAGGCGGTTTGTATAACGAGGATATTTTTGAAATCTTTTTTCAAATTAAACGGCAACGTTATGCTCTCTTAAAGCATCGTTTAAAGATGTTTTTAAATCGGTACTCGCTTTGCGTTTCCCGATAATTAATGCGCAAGGCACCTGAAATTCACCTGCAGGAAATTTTTTAGTGTATGACCCGGGAATCACAACACTTCTCTCCGGAACATATCCTTTTGTTTCCACAGGTTTTTCTCCTGTCACATCAATTATTTTGGTTGATAAGGTCAATACAACATTCGCACCCAACACAGCCTGCTTCCCTACTCTCACACCTTCAACAACAATACAACGGGAGCCAATAAAACAATCGTCTTCTATAATTACTGGCGCGGCTTGTACAGGTTCTAATACTCCACCAATACCAACACCACCACTCAGGTGAACATTTTTTCCTATTTGCGCGCAGCTGCCTACAGTCGCCCAAGTATCTACCATCGTTCCGCTATCCACATAACCGCCAATATTTACATAACTCGGCATCATAATAACTCCCGGCGCTAAATAAGAACCGTAACGTGCTATTGCATGAGGCACTACACGTACACCTAATTTGGCATAATCTTTTTTCAGAGCCATTTTATCATGGAATTCAAAAGGACCAACCTCAATAGTCTCCATTTTACGTATTGGGAAATACATAATTACGGCTTTCTTCACCCAATCATTCACTTTCCAACTGCCATCGACTAATGGTTCTGCAACGCGCAGTTTGCCTTTATCCAATAATTCAATGACCTCGTTAATTGCATTTTGAGTAGCTGCTTCCTTGAGCAAATCCCTGTTTTGCCATGCGGCTTCAATAATAGTTTGCATAGACCTGCAAGTTAGTAAAAATCCAATTCTTATTGATAATATTGCAGTGGAAATGCGATTTATCTGCCCCATTCTATTTCTTTTCTGTATAGCTAAAACCTTTAGCCAAACATATGTAATTGCACACAGGGGTGCCAGCGCCTATAAGCCGGAAAATAGTATTTCTGCATTTGAAGAAGCCATAAAAATGAAAGCTGATTATATTGAAACGGATGTACACCAAACGAAAGATGGCATTGTTGTAATTATGCATGATTTTACGGTGAACAGAACTTGCAGGACCTGCAGAAAGAATGATTTCATAAAGAACCTCAGTTATGCTGAATTTTCGAGACTTAAAATAAGAACAACCGATGAGCATCCTCCTAGTCTGGATTCAGCCATAAAATTCATAAACGGCCGTTGCAAATTACTGATTGAAATAAAAAAAGGAAGTGACTATTACCCGGGAATAGAAAGCAATATTCTTGCCATAATAAAAGCCAATCATGCCGAGAGCTGGGTGGATATTATTCATTCATTTGACAAGCAAGCACTGCTGAATTTACAGCAACAAAAAACAGGTGCCAAACTTCAGAAATTAATAGTTTTTAAATTTCCTTTGGCCAGTTTTACTTTCTCAAAAAAAGGGGAAAAAGATGATTTTTCGGGCTGGCAAGGCGTTAATGTTTATAGGACTTTCGCTTCTAAAAGAATCATAAAAAAGCTGCATTCTCAGAATAAAACAGTGTTTGTTTGGACCGTAAATAAAAAGCGGAAAATGAAGAAATTAGTCAGGCGTGGGGCGGATGGTATTATTACAAATAAGCCCGATTTAGCCAGGCTTATTATTTTAGGGAATAAATAAAATCACTATATTTGCCCCTCAATTTTAAGGGTTACGTAGCTCAACTGGATAGAGCATCGCACTACGGATGCGAAGGTTTGGGGTTCGACTCCCTACGTGACCACCACAAAGCAGAAAAACCCTTCCGATTAATTCCGGAGGGGTTTTACGCTTTATGGTGGGTATGTGTTATTTCATTAAAAATCATGTAAGAAATACCCGAAAATTTAACTAACTTTCATTGTTCTTTGTACGTACTAGTAAGTAGGCCCTGCTTTAAATAATAAGAGAAAATGAAGTATTTCAAAATAATAGTTCTCTTCCTGATTTTATCAGCCGGTGAAAGCAAATCACAAAT
>CAZRNW010000291.1:0-5182 GCA_964601535.1 uncultured Flavobacteriaceae bacterium | reverse complement strand
CGGAAAAGGAATTCCTTTCTCGAAAAAGTAGGCCGCTATTATCAGATTAAAACTTTTTTCAGTGCCGGCAATAAAAGATAAATAACGGAACTGCCTTGTAATGTCATAAACACTTTCCGCAATAAACTTACGGTCGCGTGAGCCCCATTTAGGATTGGCTTTAAAGGTTTTCTCTAATACTCTGTCGGAATACTTATTGTCGAGTACAATTTGCTTTAAGCAGCTGATAACTGCTTCAACAAGGGGCTTATGAAGTTTCATTTAGCCATAAAGCTACAAAAAGGCTTTCGTATACAAAAACAGGCTGCTAGTATACAAGACGGCTCTTTAAGTAAAATCTTAGTATTTTTACTTAGAATGAAAATCAAACTAATATCATTTTTGATACAACTGTTGCTGTGGTTCTTTTTCATTGGTCTGCCTCTGGTGAATGGTCCCGAACACTTACGTCAATCGGAAGGTATGACAAGGTTTTTACTGCGGCATAGTTTATACGTGGTTTTTTTCTATGTCAATTATTTTTATTTCATTCCGGTATTGTTTAAGAAAAAAGGATTGGGGTATTATGCAGGAATCATTTTTGTTTCTTTAGCTATTGTTTTTTTAGCAGCCTCTTTAGCAGAAGGTTTGTTTATCGACAGGCCATTCAGGACGGGGGCTTTTATGGGACTTGTACCCCTTATCCAGGTTTATGCATTAAGTACAACTTTCCGCTTAATACTTGATTATTTTATGCAGCTAACTTTGCAGAAAAAGCTGGAGGAACAAAACCGATTGGCAGAACTTAGTTTTTTGCGTTCACAAATTAATCCGCACTTTCTTTTTAATACCTTAAATAACATCAACGCATTAATCCGTTTACGTCCGGCTGAGGCTGAAAAATCATTGGGCGCTTTGTCGGATATAATGCGTTATATGCTGAATACGGGAAAGGTGGAGAAAATTGAACTGGGAAAAGAAATCGAATACCTTAATAATTATGTCGGACTTCAAAAAATCCGGCTTCCGAAAGATTTTAAGCTGGATTATATTGTTAAAGTTGAAAACAAAAAAATTCTTATAGAACCACTTTTACTGATAGGTTTTATTGAAAATACATTTAAACACGGTGTTTCTTCAAGCAATGAAGATTTTATTGAAATAACAATAGCGACCACTAACAATACCTTAAGCCTGACAGCCAAAAACAAAATTCATTCTTTAGCAGAGATAAACAATATTATTTCTGGAATTGGTTTAGAAAACACAAAAAAACGTTTAGCACTATGTTATAAAGGGAAATATTATCTTGACATTAATACGGCAAACAATATTTATCACGTTAATCTTAAACTGGAATTATAATGGAAATAAAATGCATAGCAGTTGATGATGAGCCACTCGCTCTTGAGCTGATGAAAGACAACATCAGCCGTATTCCCTTTTTGAAATGTGAAGCTACATTCGGCTCAGCTATTAAAGCGGTAGAATATTTAAAGAATAATAAAGTTGAGCTCGCTTTTCTCGATATACAGATGCCGGGTTTAACCGGCATAGAACTTGCAGGTCAATTGGAAGATACCATGATAATTTTCACAACAGCTTATGATGAATATGCAGTGAAGGGTTTTGATGTAGCGGCAGTAGATTACCTTTTAAAGCCCATTATGTTTAACCGCTTCGAAAAAGCCTGTAATAAAGTAAAAGAATTCCATCTACTTAAAAACAGTTCAGCGAAAACCGAGCAAAGTATCATAATCCGTTCTGAACATAAAACCATTAAACTCTTGCTGAGTCACATTTTGTATATTGAAGGCTTGAAGGATTATGTAAAAATATTTACTTCAAACGATGAAAAACCAATTTTAACCCGCGTAAACCTGAAAGGCTTTGGCGAACAATTATCGGATGTCACCTTTAAACGCGTTCATAAATCTTATATAGTTAATTTTACAAAAGTCACCGGTATTGGCTCCGATGTTTTATTGCTGGGCAAAACCGAAATCCCATTAGGGGATTCATACAAAACGGAAATAAAATCTCTTTTTAATTCGGGGAACTGATTTTGTATATAAAAACACAGACTTTGTATACATTTTTGTTTCAGTTTAATAGGATCATATAATTTTGTA
This sequence comes from uncultured Flavobacteriaceae bacterium, assembly GCA_964601535.1. Classification (GTDB taxonomy): domain Bacteria; phylum Bacteroidota; class Bacteroidia; order B-17B0; family Aurantibacillaceae; genus JAHEYG01. Next base: position 3,071 of record CAZRNW010000291.1, on the reverse strand, counting down.
AAAAAATAATTCATGAAAAAAATCTACACTTTAGTATTAGTATTAATCTCATTCCTTTCCTTTTCGCAAACTTTTACCTGTGGCGATACCTTGCTTGATATCCGCGATGGGCAAAAATACCCTACCGTATTAATTGGCTCGCAATGTTGGATGAAAAAAAATTTAAATTATGGCAATGCAGTAACGAGTGTTACAAGTACAACAGTTCATTACGATATGTTTAATAACAGTATACCTGAAAAATATCCGTCTATGGGAAACATCTCAAACTTTCCTGTTTATGGCGGCCTGTATGAATGGCCTGAATTGATGAATTATACAACAGTAGCCGGCGGACAAGGCTTATGTCCTACTAATTGGCATGTACCAACTGATGCTGAATGGCAAACAATGATAATTGCTGCCGGTGGAACTTTAATTACGACTGCCGGTGGATACGGTGGAAATAAATTGAAGGCTATTGGAGAAGGAGTAAGTATAGGAATTGGAACCAACACCTCAGGTTTTACCGCAAGATCCGCCGGCGACAGGGATGCTTTTGGAGTTTATTATGGCATAGGTCAGCGTTTTATTTTTTGGACATCAACAGAAGTAAGTGCCGGCGCTGCAAATCACTACACCCTTTGGAGCGAGAATGACACGATTGAAAGATTATTAGTACAGAAACAAAATGGTTTTTCGTGCCGTTGCGTTCGTAATGCAGGAGCGGGCATCGAAGAAGGAAGTTTGAAAAATCAATTTAATGTTTATCCAAACCCAACAAACTCAATACTAAATATTACCGCAAGTGATTTTAAAGGCGAAATAAAAGTTATAGTAAAAGATCTTACCGGCCGTGAGATTTTAGCAGTTACTTCAAAACAAATTGATATTTCGAATTTAGAAAGCGGTTTATACCTGATTCAAATTCTGAACGCTAAAACTGAAGAGCAAATAGGCGTTAAGAGGATAATTAAGAATTAAGAAACGCCTGACTCAAACAAACGCTGGTTAAGCCAAAGCATGGCCTCACTTTCGTTTTCAAACATTTTGGTTGGAACGCTTGGCTTGTGAAAATTAATAAAGAATTTTCCCATTAATCTTACCGGTAAAGATTTAATAAGGATGGCTTCTGCCATTCTGCCCTGAGGAATGTTGTTTGAAGAATATTCACGTGCTTCTTTTGTTGCCGAAGTTCTTCTTCCGGCAATAGCCAACACAACATGAGGTTTATCGCCTGTTAATTCAGAAGCAATTTTACGTTGTTCCACAACATCCTCCTTGGTAATTTCAGCATCATCTGATAAAACAACTTTTAAAAATCCCTTACCATCGTAGGATATAACAACTTTTTTTAAACGGATAATCTGAGCTTGGTTTTTGGCAGTTTTCATACCTAAATATAGGTTAAAATTCTGATACGGGACAAGGTAAATTAAGTCGGGCAAAATGAAAGAAATTTGTTAAATTTATACCCATGTATTTCAAGGGCTTAATTATCCTTTTATTTTATTCGTTTTCGGTTATGGCACAAAAACACCAAAAGTTTTTGGATGCCGGGACTAAGCTGATGAACGAAGAAAAATACGAAGAAGCCTTAGCCCAGTTTAAAAGTGCTGTTTCGGCCGGACCAAAAGTAGCTGAAACCTATTATCAGCGCGGGCGTTGCTACTTGAATCTTGAAAAAAATGCAGATGCAAAAAAAGATCTCGATAAAGCTATAGAACTCGATCCCTCAAAATCAACTTATTTTAACACACGCGGATTAGCTAACGAAAATCTGAATGATACGTTAAATGCTGTAAATGACTTTAAGAACGCCATTGGGAAAGACAGCAGTGATTACCGTCCTTATTCAAATCTTGCGCGTATTCTCGAAGCGCAGAACAATACTAAAGACGCTCTTGAATATATTAATAAAGCAATTGCGAGAAACTTTAATGATATCAATTCCTACATAACAAAAGCTTTGATCTTACAAAGATTAAAAGACACAACGGCTGCCATCTCTATTTATAAAACGGCTTTGAAACTCGATAACTATTCCTACGATGTAAATTATGCTTTAGCCGTGATATATTCCGAAAAACAAAATAATAAATCCGCATTAGAATACATTAATACCGCTATCACTTCCGACCCAAAAAATCCGGGTGCTTATGTTGAGAAAGGTTTGATTCTCGAAAACATGAAGGACACAGTTGAGGCATTAAAAAATTATTCAAAAGCAATTGATGCAGACAAAAATTACACCTTTGCTTATTTTACAAGGGGCACTTATTATCAGGCACACGGTAATCAAACTGCAGCTATTGCCGATTTTTCGAAAATAATAAGTCTTGATCCGAATGATGCTGATGCTTATGTTTCGCGGGCCGAATGTTATTCTGACACCAGTAATTGCGCTGCTGCTATTTTAGATTTGGAAGTTGCAAAGAAACTGACCCCGAACGACGCAGATGTTTATTTCCAGATTGGCGTTTGTCAGGATGAAACACGTTATTACCGCGAGGCGATTGAAAGTTTTAATAAAGCCATTGCGATCGACAGCACGACGAGCGAATATTATTTCAGCCGTGGAAATTCTTATTACAATTTAGAATTACTGGATATTGCAGAAAAAGATTATTTCAAAGCTTTGAAATTAGACACCACAAATGCAGGACCGTATTTTAATATTGGTAATATTCATTTCGACAAAAAAGAATTTGATGTGGCCATTACTTTTTACGATAAATATTTAGTCGCGGAACCAAAAGATGCTGATGCTTTGGTGAACCGCGGGATTTGCAAAAACGGATTAGGTTTTGATAAAGAAGCTTGCGCGGATTGGAAAGCAGCCGAAGCTTTGAAAAGCTTTGAAGCCACTGAGAACATCAAAAAATTCTGTAAATAATTCTTTCTAGAAAATCGCCATTACCGATAATGGAATACCGATTAAAGTAAAGGTTAAGAACACCCAAAACAAGAGAGCCTGAAAATCGTTAACAGTTTTAATACGGGTCTTTAAATACTTTGTCATTAGAGTAGGTTTGAGTACGAACAACATGGCAAATTTAACCAAATACCCTAGAAAACAGGCTGTTACGGGG
>CAZRNW010000290.1:0-5186 GCA_964601535.1 uncultured Flavobacteriaceae bacterium | reverse complement strand
ATCAATTGCTTTATGACAAATATTGTAATCACCCGAAATAATAAGTTTTGGTCTTTTCTTCTCTAAATCTTTAATATATTTCTGAAAATCACTTAGCCATTTCATTTTAAAAGCTTGTCGTTCATCGCCGCTACTGCCGCTAGGATGATACACACTTATAACCGAAGTGTCACCGTAATCTGCCCTTATTACACGGCCTTCAAAATCATATTCAGGAATGCCGCAGCCGAATTCAATTTTATCGGGTTTTTGCTTCGAAAAAATAGCAACTCCGCTATAACCTTTTTTTTGTGCAGGATACCAATAATGATGATAACCCAACTCTTCAAATTCAAAAACACCTACCTGCTCAGGTGAAGCTTTTATCTCCTGAACACATAAAATATCGGGTTGGGCCGACTTCATCCAATCAATTAGGCCCTTTCCCATTGCGGCACGTATTCCATTCACATTATAAGTAATAATCCGTGGCATTTTTTTATGAATTTGGCTCTAAATTATCAATTTAAAATGGCCCCTACAACACAATTTTAAAAGCTGTTTTTCCGTTTAAATAATATGATTCTACAGACTAGTTTTCTAATTCTTTTAGCTCGGTTTAATTGAGGTCAAAGGTTATTTCCTATCTTTAAAAACATATATTTTTTATTGTGAAAACTAAACAACGGCTCCTTCTTTTAGCATTCTGTTTTGTAACAGGAGCGCTGTTTCCGCAATTAAACAAATTACAAAAGACAAAATTATTCATTACATCAAAAGATACAATTTACCTCGATTCATTAAGTCTGGTTCCTGGCAGTATCAGCATAAATGATTCTACTATTAAGTATAAAATTGATTATAAAAGCCATGCCCTGATTTTTGAAAAAGGGAGTGCGCGTCCGGATGGAATAGTAGTAACTTACAAAACCTTCCCTTATAATTTCGAGAAAAATTATTACCACAAAGATCCTTCACTCATTACAAAAGATTTATCGCGGCCACAAAATCCTTTTAGTATTTCTTTCAACGATTCACCCAATACAGCTAATTTATTTATGAACGACGGTTTAAATAAAAACGGCAGTATCAGCAGGGGAATTACCTTCGGAAACAATCAGGATGTAGTAGTGAATTCTAATCTAAATTTGCAAGTCAGCGGAAAACTAACCCCCGAAATTGATATGGTTATGGCTGCTACCGATAATAACATTCCTTTTCAGGCCGATGGAACAACGGCGCAGTTGCAGGAGTTTGACAAGGTTTTTATCCAGCTCTCGAATTACAATACGAAATTAATTGTCGGCGATTACCAGATGTCGCGGCCAACCAATTCTTATTTCATGAATTTTTATAAACGCGCGCAAGGGGCTTATATTTCCAATGCTTATAAAGACAGCTCCTCAGGCAAAAAACCAATTATTTTCAGAACACAAGTTGCAGGCGCAGTTTCAAAAGGAAAATTTGCAAGAAACGTAATTATTGGAACGGAAAATAATCAGGGACCTTACCGTTTAACCGGAGCAAACAATGAACCTTTCATTATTGTTTTGTCGGGAACAGAAAAGATTTACATCGATGGAAAATTAATGCAGCGCGGACAGGAAAACGACTACATTATTGATTACAATACGGCGGAAGTAACTTTTACGGCTAAACAAATTATTACCAAAGACAAACGAATTACTGCAGAATTTCAGTATGCCGAAAGAAATTACGGACGTTCGCTTGCTTTTTTTGGCGAAGAAGTTGAGATAGGGCGCTTAAAGATTTTCGGAAATTTTTTCAGCGAACAGGATAACAAAAACCGTTCCTTGCAGCAAGTGTTAACGCAAGACCAGAAAAAAGTGATGTTTGAAATTGGTGATACATTAAGCAAAGCCGTTTATTCGGGTGCAGAATTAGCTTCGTTTAATGATTCGGAAGTTTTTTACTGGAAAAAAGATACAACTGTAAGCAGTGTTTTATATCCCGGAATTTTTGTTTATTCAACAAACGCGGATAGCGCAAAATACCGCGTGCGGTTTTCGATTGTGGGAGCTTTTAAAGGAAATTATGTTCAGGTAACTTCTACAGCCAATGGAAAAGTTTACAAATGGGTGGCTCCTGTTGGCGGTGTTCCACAAGGAAATTATGAGCCTATTGTTCCTTTGGTAACACCTAAACAACAACAGATGGCAACCGGAGGTTTCGAATATAATTTTAATGCGAACCATAATTTGGTAATGGAAGGGGTTTATACCAAAAATGATATTAATACTTTTAGTCCGTACGACAGTAAAAACGATGAAGGTTACGGCTATAAATTAAAAAGCTTAAATAAATCTTTCCTGAAAAAAGACACAACAGATAAAGTTCCTGCAAAAGCGATTTATAATTTTAATTACGAGTACATACAACAAAATTTTACGCAGGTTGAACGTTTCCGTTCTATTGAATTCCAGCGCGACTGGAACCGGCCTTATGTTGATAAAATAAATACCGACCAGCACATTGCATCGGCTGAGGTAGGGATAGAAAAAACAAACCGTTACCGTTTGATTTATGGCTTCAACACTTTTCAGGAGGGAAGTTTTTTTGAAGGTTACAAGCAACAATTAGGTGCACGTTTCACGAAAGGAAAATTTATATCAGATTATAATGGTTCGTATTTAACGACTAATAATAATCCTATTAATACGGCTTTTTACAGGCACAAAAGTTTAATATCGCAGGGTTTTGGCAAAGTGCGTTTAGCATTAAGTGATGAATTTGAAAATAATATTTTTAAATCAACTTTAACACACACTTTAATGCCCCGGACGTATCAGTTTTGGGATTGGGAAGCGAGCATTTCAAATACCGATTCAAGCACGAATAAAGTAAAATTATTTTACCGTGAGCGCAGGGATAAGCAAGCTTATAACCAGGAAGTAAAAGACAGCACTTACGCGCAAAATATTGGTTTGAACTTAGGCATTTACAATTTGCGGAATCATCCCATCACTTTATATTTTACTTACCGCGAATTGCATTTGTCAAAAAATATTGCAGGCACTTCTTTAAAACCCGATAATACTTTATTAAGTCGTTTGGAGTATAGTCCTCGTTTTATAAAAGGCTTTATCACTTCCACTTTGTTTTACGAAACCGGATATGGTTTAGAAAACAAAAAAGAATTTTATTATATCGAAGTTTCGCCGGGGCAAGGTCAGTACGGATGGAATGATTATAATGGAAACGGTATTAAAGAATTAAACGAATTTGAAATTGCCGCTTATGCAGATCAGGCTAAATTCATCCGCGTTTATACGCCAACTAATCAGTACGTAAAAGTTTTGCAGAATCAATTGAGCTTTTCGTTTAATTTAAGACCAAATGTTTTTGTGAAGGAGGGCAGCGGGGGCTTTTCAAAATTCATTGGGCGTTTTGCAACACAAACGGTTTACAGGGTAGATAATAAAACTTACGACAACGGACAATTTTTTAATCAGGATTTTTATTCGAGCCGGGTAAATGATACTGCACTTCTTTCAACGAATTATGCTTTAAGGCAGAGTTTGTTTTTTAACCAGTCGGCCACCTTTTTCGGAATGGATTATAATTTTTTGAATAACAAAAGCAAACAATTGCTGTTAAATGGATTTGATGCGAGGGATAATTTCTCACACGAAATACGCATCCGTTTAAATTTCTTAAAGGCCTGGAGTTTCTTAAGTAATAATTCAGGTGGTTACAAAACTTACAGCTCGCAATTTTTCAAAACCCGTAATTACAAAATTGAGTTTTATGATTTAGAGGAGAAATTAAGTTTTCAGCCGAATACAGCCTTCCGAATAAGCGGTATTTTTAAATACACACAAAAACAAAATCTTGGTGAGGGTGGTTTTCAAAAAGCTTTGATTAACGATTACGCAATAGAAATGCGTTACAATCAATCGGAAAAAGGAAGCTTTAATTTACGGGCTGATTTTTTAACGATTACTTATAATGATATTGAAAGCTCGCCTGTAGCTTACGAAATGCTGAACGCTTTGAAACCCGGCTACAATTATACATGGACCATTAGTTATCAGCGCAATTTAACAGGGAATATTCAGATAAGTATTAATTATGACGGAAGGAAATCGCCAAATAATAAGATTGTGCACATTGGCGGGGCACAGGTGCGGGCATTTTTCTAATCTATTCTCCTCGCCTGATAAGTCACTACTTTTTCTTTATTTTTTTCGAAGCCGCGCTCTGTTACCTCAATGGTATTATCGCCCAGAATTTTATATTGGAGAATAGAAGGAAAATCGCGGAAGGGGTTTTCAAAAACATAAACATTGTTTTCGCCTTTGGTTAAAGTAAATTCGGTCTCCTTAGTTTCTTTCTGGTCTTTTACATCGTAAAACAAAATGGTTTTATCTTTTTCGTGGATGAGCCGCATTTTGATACTATACAAGGTATCGGCACCATTCTGTTTGATAAAGTATCCTTTACCCGCATAATTATTGGCATCTGTTTTTTTCCATTCTTCATAATAAAATCCGGACTGATCATTCATCACCAGATATTTTCCCTCTATCCAATTAAATGAGGTAATAGTGCTATCTGATTCTGAAATCTCGGCGCTCTCAGGAGAGCCCCCGCCACATGAATATAAAAAAGCAGAAAGAACAATAAATATGTAGGTGTAAAATCTCACAATTACAACAAATATACCTTAAAATATAATTGATTGTGCGTAAATTAGCAGTATTGAAAAAAGTACTCTTCATATTCCTTATTTTATGTGTTTCTTTTGCTGTAGCCCAAAAGGATACACTGCCTTTTAACCGGAAAAAAGAGATTATTTATGATGGCAAGCGATACAGGGTTTACAACAACTACCTCACTTTTGGCGCTGGTAAAGGTTATTCAGATATTAGAGACAGAACACAGAGTTTCATTAATGTTGATTTTACCTTTCATATAACCGATCAGTATTTAAGTCTCGGTTTTTTAATGAGCGGCGATTATTTTTTGCGCAATAAAAATCTTTCGGGTCATGTTTGTTATGCTTATCGCTACGAAAAAGAAAAATATAACCTGGCAGGATTTATCGGACCATCGTATTCTTATTTTGTTACCGGAGAAAAAGACTCCACAGGATTGTATTATAACGTTACCTCTCATTATGCGCTTGGCGGCTATTTGCGTTTGCAGGCGGTGTATAAAGTCAAATACGATGTGGGTTTAGGAAT
>CAZRNW010000289.1:0-5209 GCA_964601535.1 uncultured Flavobacteriaceae bacterium | reverse complement strand
GGACTTGCGTACATCAATAATTGCACGCCGAAACCTACAAGGAAAGTAAAATCGCGGTATTTTGTAGTTAATGATGAAATTAAAATTCCAAAACCAAATCCTAAACCAGCCATCATTAATACTAAAACAGGGAACAGGATAAAGTATGCATAATTCGGATGTACGCTATCGGTTGTGTTTAAATAATAAATCCATATACCCGTAAATAAAATTAATTGAATTCCGAATTTTACCAGATTTGAAACTAAAACAGATAATGGAACTATTAAACGCGGGAAATAAACTTTCCCAAAAACTCCAGCATTAGCCACAAAAGTATTTGAAGTTTTATTTAAACAGTCGGCAAAGTAAGTCCATAAAGTAATACCTGATAAATAGAACAACATTGCGGGAATTCCATTGGTACTGATGTTCGCGATATTCCCAAAAATAACAGTGAAGGTTAGTGTAGTAATTATTGGTTGTATAAAGAACCAGATTGGTCCTAATATGGTTTGCTTATAAACCGCTACAAAATCGCGCCTTACTAATAACATCAAAAGGTCCTTGTACTTCCATATCGAAGCAAAATCCATTTGATACCATTTGTTTTTGGGTTCAATAATTAAATCCCATTCTTCTTTTTGTGACATTTTATTCGTTTTATTTATTACCAGGGGTTTTCAATATCTTTTTGAGTATACAAGTGATTTCTTTCTTTGTAAAGACTAGTTTTGTCCTTACTTTTTAAATCAAGCGCACTCTTTTTGAAAAGGCGGGTTATTATTGCATAGGGAACAAAAAATAAAAAATAGAGCAGGCTTAAAATAATCTTTGGCATTATTTTGCCGAGTATTTCCGACAACCACATCCATGCAGCAGCTATTTTCTCAGAAGCAAAATCCGAAAAAATTCCAATAAGTCCAAGTAAAAGTGCAGCCGTTAGTAAATGTGTATAATGGTAAAAATGAAACAACACCAATAAGGCCACAACTAATGTGAGGATAACTTTGGACGGATGAATGGATTTTCTTTTCATTTTAATCAGCAACGTAATCTTTTTTCACATTTGTTTCTCCTGTCCAGGCAGCTTGATGTTTTTTATCGAAGATATAATCCCCCATCACCAGGTAATCCATTTCGGTATTCATAAAACATTTAAAGGCATCGTCAGGCGTGCAAACAATTGGTTCGCCGCGCACATTAAAACTTGTATTCACAATAACGCCTTTTCCTGTTAATTTTTTAAACTCATTAATGAGTTCCCAGTATTTAGGATTGGTTTCCCTATGAACTGTTTGAATACGGGCCGAAAAATCGATATGAGTTACTGCAGGCATTTCGGAACGCTGATAATACAATTTTTTTAAAAGATTATAGCTTTTGTAATCAGCCGGTAATTCCTTACACAAATTTTTATTAACCGGATACACCAGTGCCATATAAGGGGAAATGCCTTTCATATCGAATAGCTGTTCGCAATCCTCAGCTAATACAGAAGGTGCAAATGGCCTAAAACTTTCCCTGTACTTAATATTCAAATTTAATTTCTTTTGCATCTCAGCATTTCTTGCATCTGCCAAAATACTTCTGTTGCCAAGAGCGCGAGGACCAAATTCCATTTTCCCCTGAAACCAACCAATAACATTTCCTTCACTAATTAGTTTCGCAGTTTTTGATGCCAGCTCCTTGAAGTCGGTTTGTTTTTCGAAAACTGCTTCGTATTTTCTTGCCGTCTTTTCAATTTCAAGTGAGGAATATTCCGGACCAAGATAAGATCCATTCATTTCATCTTGTTTATCTGTAACTCTTCTTTCTTTTGCGAAATAAATATAATGAGCCGCCAATGCTGCGCCTAAAGCCCCACCGGCATCACCGGCAGCAGGTTGAATAAAAATATCCTTGAAAATATTTGCTTCCTTTAATTTACCGTTCGCAACACAATTCAATGCCACTCCGCCAGCCATGCATAAATACTCAGCATTAGTTAAACGTTTTGCTTCTTTCCCCATCAGCAAAACAATTTCTTCGGTAACTTGCTGTATAGCGAATGCTAAATTACAATGTGCCATTTCCAAACTGCTTTCCGGCTTCCTTGTTTTAATACCAAACAATTGCTCCCACTTCGCTTCATGTATCATGCGAAGACCGGTAGAATAATTAAAATAATCCTGATTCAACCAAATAGAACCATCGGATTTTATACTAACCAGGTTTTGCTTTATTTTATCAGTGAACTCTGTTACTTGTTTTGAATCGGAATCTCCGTAAGGTGCAAGTCCCATTAATTTATACTCACCGCCGTTAACTTTAAATCCGGTATAATAAGTAAAGGCTGAATACAATATACCTAAAGAATGCGGGAAATGCGTTTCTTTTAAAACAGTAATATTATTCTCTTTACCGTGACAAATAGAAGAAGTTGCCCACTCGCCTACTCCGTCGATAGTTAAAATGGCTGCTTCTTTAAATGGAGAGGGATAAAATGCGCTGGCTGCATGTGATAAGTGATGTTCAGGAAAAAGTAAGTTTAATTTGCGTTTATTGTAAGGTTCAATTTCACATAATTCCTCTTTAATTAATTTTTTCAGGAATAATTTTTCCCGCAGCCAAACGGGCACTGCGGTAATAAAAGACAAAACACCTTTTGGAGCAAATGCATAATAAGTTTCTAATAAGCGTTCAAATTTTAAAAGTGGTTTGTCGTAAAAAACAACTGCATTTAAATTATCAATACTTAATCCGGAATAGTCAAGGCAATATTTTATGGCTTTATTCGGAAAACGTTCGTCTTGTTTCTTACGGGAAAAACGTTCTTCCTGAGCGGCCACAATAATTTTTCCATCAACAATAATCGCCGCGGCTGAATCGTGATAAAACGCTGAAATCCCTAAAATTTTCATGTGCTATTCCGGTTCGTATTCTAAAAAATTAGTCAATAGCGACTAAAATTTCTTCCGGTAAGTTTACCCTGATACTTTGTTTAATGGTTTCTAAAATGATTTCGAAGGTTTTTCCGTGCTTGGCTGCAGTAATATAACCCTCAAAACCCTTTAGCGGCCCTGAACTAATTTTAATTTTATCGCCGGGTTTATATTCTTGTTCGTAACCTCTTGCCTCAACATGATAGCCTAATTCTATTAACTGGCGTAAGCGTGCAATTTCTTCTTCCCTTACTATTGCAATTTTTCCTTCTGAGCGCACAAAATTCACAACGCCTCTTGTTTGCATTACTTTTTCGTTTTCACTTGAATCAATATATACAAAGACATAACCGTTAAAAAGAGGTAACTCTACCATTTTTTTTCGGTCGCTCCACTGTTTCATTGTTTTTATCAATGGCAAATAGGTAACAATATTTTTTTTCTGCAGTTTCTCAAAAATAACTTTCTCTTGCCTTGATGAGACATACAGCGCGTGCCATTTTTTTATTTGTTTGTTAATCACTTCTCTTATTTTCACAGCTTCGCTTCCTCAGTCACATTTGTGAACCAAGTAAGCAGGTATCAGTTGGTTTCTCCGCCTTGGCGGATACGCTCAACCACAGAAAAATTATTTACTCCACAACAAAAGCGGATGTGTTCCGGGTTCTGTTATTTTTTTAATATCAAATTCATCAGGCGTATACATGACGTATCTGATTTTTTTGTCAATTTTCTTTTCGGCTTTTTCAATCTGTTCGAGTAAAAAACCTTTATTAATATTGTTACCAACCAAAACCAAGTCGATGATACCGGTATCCTGACCTTCCGATAATTTACCTACTAAATAAACTTTTTCAAGATCACCGATTCGTTGCACTATATAATCAACAACGTACTCCAGCCCTACCATTTTCATGATAATGCGGTGGATGTCTTTATAAAAAGGGTGTTTGGTGTTTACGGTAAACATTTTTTTGTTTCCTTTTGAGAAGGAATCAAGGAAGCCTGCCTTCTCGAATTTATTAAGTTCAACACGGATGCCGTTGGTTGATTCGCCAAATTCTTCTTCAAGGCTGCGTAAATAAGCGGTTGTGTTGCTGTTTAAGAAAAACTTCAGCAACAATTTGATACGGGTTTTTGATGATATAAGTGTATCAATCATTATTGAGTAACAAAGTTACTCGTTTTATGCATATTTGCAAGTCTTTTTGTGGTAGATTAAGGGTTCAATTGTTATTTATTCTATTGATTATCAATAGTATATGAATTACTCAATAATGACGTCGGAACGTTTAGGAAAATTGATTAAAACACCCATTCCTTTCTTCGAATAAACGGCCATGCTACCAATTGCGGCGGCATTAGCTCCGGACGTATAAAGCACATCCTTCAGGTGGTTTAGATTGCCTGCGCCACCACAGGCAATAACAGGTAAGGAAGTTAGATCAGTTATTTGTTTTACAAAGTCGCCATCAAATCCTTCCCAGGTGCCTTCGGCATCTACGTTTTGTAAAAACAACTCGCCTACGCCTAATTCCTGCTCAAGGTACTTCACATAATCGGAAGGAGCGTATTTTACAGAGTGTCCGGTAAAAGAATACACGTTTTTTTTACCAAACATATTTTTTTTGAAATCAACACAAGCTACAACAGCTTGTGAGCCATATTTACTCACTGCTTCTTTTATTACTGAAGGATTTTCGAAAATAAGTGAATTAACAACTACTTTCTCAACACCGTTTTTAAACAGCTCGTAAAATTCATTAACGGTTTTCACCCCTCCACCATAAGCGAATGGCATGAAACATTCACCGGCGAAATCGGAGATTTTCTGAATATTTATTTTCCGTTTTTCCTTACTCGCATTAATGTCAATCAGAATTAATTCATCAACTTCCTTCTCGTTATAAATTTTAATCGCATTTATCGGGTCCCCGACATAAGAAGGATTTTTGAATTTCACAGTCTTCACCAAACCCTTACCATTGTAAAGCAAACAAGGCATTATGCGTTTAAGGGCCATGCGGATTTTAGAATTAAGATTGACGAATGACGAATTATTCTTTGAGGCATATAAACTTATAATTTGGAAAAGTTATTTAGCAGCTCCATTCCGAATTTTAAACTTTTCTCAGGGTGGAATTGGGCTCCATAAATATTTTCATGATTAAACATACAGGTGAATTCAGTTCCGTAATTACAGGTTGCTATAACCTCTGAAGCGTTGTTGCACTTTACATAATAAGAGTGAACAAAATAAAAACGATGCGTGTTATTTTGGTCGAGCAACTTGTTTTGTTTTTTCA
>CAZRNW010000288.1:0-5217 GCA_964601535.1 uncultured Flavobacteriaceae bacterium | reverse complement strand
TAACAAGTTTTATCTGGATTTATTCGCTCTTCACCATCTTTTTGGTGTCGAAAGTTTTACCATCAATAATAAGTGAATAAGTGTATAACCCGCTGCTTAAATCACTACCGAATACAGTTAAAGTTCCTCTGCCTTTTTTGTTTATATCAACAGCTTTTAAAATTCTGCCATCTATTGTGCTGAAAATAATTTGAGCGAATTTATATTGCTCCGGTAAATTATAAGTAATGGTTGTTTGCTCGGCAAAAGGATTAGGTACGTTTTGATTTAAAACAATAATATCCTTATCACTTAAATTAACCGTTAATTGATTTTGTTCTGAAGGAGTTGTAGAACGAATGGCAGAGCTTGAACAGCATGAAGTAACGGATGAAGTTAAAGCTGCCATTTGTGATTGCAAAGCTGTTATTACAGAATCCTGTTTTTCATTTTGTCTTTGTTGGGTCTGCATACCTTTAATTAAAATTGCTATAAATGCATTATAATTTAAACTCTTAAAGGTAACGGGTGGAGCCGTTATATTACCTAAACTATCATATTCGGTTGGTTTATTTGTATTAACTACAAGTTCAGGTAAAATAGTTTGAACATCCTGAGCAATTAAACCATACTGTCTTTGATTAGGAAAATTAATATTATTAATGTTAGTTGTATCATAGAAAAAAGTCCTGGGCTTTAACTGCTTTAAAATATTTAACGCATTTGCAATCGTGTCAATATTTGTTTTAAATGCTTGGTCTGAAGGAATTGGTCCAGAAGGATAAAATGCTGTTCCGTTAATAAAAACATTACCCTGAAAATATCCTGCATAGCTGACAGTCACAGAACTTGGAGGAATTGGTGCTTCTGCCCAAATCCCATAATTTGATGTTCCTGATGCACCTGCAGGAACTCTTGAATGAACGCCATAGGTTGCTAAGTTTCCACCCTGTGCAAACGTTCTAATACCATAAGTATTCAAACCATTTGTCACTTTAAAATCGCCACCTATTGTCAATGTCGTTGACAAATTACTTACTACTTCTGCTCTCAAACCACTTTCTTCTACTACCGCACCAGAGATTGAATTATTTCTCATGTCAGCAAAAAAACCATGATTTTTGGGACCATTAATTGCACTTGCAATATAACCACAATTTATATTTGTTGGAGTGTTTGGTCCAGCACCAATCACCTCTGCTTTATAACCAAAATTATCTTTTGCACTTGGTCCGGTGTTGCTTGTTTTAGCCCAAAAACCACAGACAGTTCCTGTGAGAGCTGTTGTTGGCGTTGGGAAAGCATTAACAACATTTCGAGTCCCTACCATTTGGTTGGCAGCAACAGTTGATGAAGCCGCTTGCATATACATTTCTCTTCCGTAAGCTGCATTTGGACTTGTTGCTATTGCATCCTCATAAAAATTAGTTTCAGGTGTTCCAAAAGCAGGTAATGCACCTACCGCTTTTGTATATGTGCCTCCGTCAGGACCTCTTACCCAAAGATTTGCTAAACCAGAAACACTATTTGAGTAAGTCATAATCTTACCGTTAAAATCAATTTGGGTATTAGGTCGAATTAAAGTCCCACCCAATTCAACAGTACTAGTGCCTGTAATATTTAAACCATTTTGTGCAAAAATTGTACCTGCTGCCACGGTACTTGTCTGATCAGCAACCAAAATTACATCACCATTTGCATTAACCGTTAACACTTTTCCATTTGCAGCGGCTGTAGGTGTTGAAGCGGTTAGTTTTCTGAATCGTAAACCACTCCCTCCAAATGTTCCGGGAATTGTTGGATTTGCAACTGTTGCACTTGCTACTGCCGTTTCATTTATTTCTAATTTCTTCTGCGGACCGTTACCAACTGCGGAACCACTTAAACCAATACCTACATTAATGTTGTTGTTTCCTAAAATCATTTTATTATTATCACTTACAACTGCTTGGAAACCTATAGCAACTGCATTACTTAAATTGGTTTGTGCAGCAAGCATGTTCGCAAGATGGCCTATGATTACATTATTATTTCCAGTTTGATTAATTGCTCCTGCATTGAGACCAATCGCAATGTTATTATTTCCGGTAGTATTCCCAAAACCAGAATTACGACCGAAAAAAGAGTTACCATTACCAGTTTGGGACTGATTTCCTGAGTTTACCCCATACATGCAATTATTCGAACCAGTTGTTGTACTTACTCCTGAGTTTAATCCATACATACAATTGCTCGATCCACTAGATAATATTCCAGTTGAGCCTGCACCTACTATTGTGTTATTATCTCCCGTTCCTGCATTCGAACTACCAACACTGTGATAACCTATATAAGTATTATTTCTGCCGGTTGTGTTATTAAGCCCGGCATGATGTCCCAAAAAAGTATTATGTCTGCCTGTTGTGTTATTTTCACCTGCATCAGAACCAATAAAAGTATTGTAATCCCCAGTTGTGTTATTTAAACCGGCATTATAACCAACAAAAGTACAGCCCTGCGCTGTACTAACCGGACCAGCATTCTCGCCAACAAAAGTACATTGTTGAAATGAAGCAGGAACAGGAAAAACCCAAGCAGCACCGGCGTTTCTGCCTACAAATGTATTATCCGTGCCGGGATTACTTAAAATTTTATCGCCGTTAATGCGGTAACCGTTAGGTGAGCCTAACACTGAATTGTAATTGATGTTTAGGTTAGTGTTATCCTGAACATCTAATTGCCACTGAGGAGTTAAAAAATTATTTCCAATACCAATGTAACCCGCTGTTGGACCTGTTGTTCCATTTATAAAAATGCGTGAAACATTTCCAGTCCCCAACCTTACACTTGCTGTCTGATAACCACCAAAAAAATTGCTGTTTGAAATTAGGCCATTTGGCGGTGGTGCAAAATCAGGATTGCCACCTAAATCCCATCGTTGAGCGAATAGATGGTTGCATGTTAAAAATAGAAAAGTTATAATCTTAAAAAACTTGGAGTGTAATTTTTTCATAAAAAATTTGTTAATTGTTAATGATTATTTTTTTTGTAATAAGAACATTTTTGCTTTTTATTTCGAGAAAATAAATTCCATCATATAACTCAGTTAAATCAATGTAATTTCCGTTTAATATCTCTATCCTCTTTAACCTTTGACCAAAACAGTTCAACAAAATAATTTCACAGTCTTTACTATCAGGAAAATTGTTGACAAATAATTTTCCAGAAGTAGGATTGGGGTAAAATTCAAAATAACTTTTTTTAAAACCTTGATTATTAATTCCTACCCAATTTAAGCTGAAAAGTGAATCGGTCGAGACACAAACATCGTCTAAATAATAATATGCAAAATCACAAGTAGACCCTCCGTCCATAATTAGCGTATCCGTATTTGAATCAGTAAAAAAATTCCCAATAATAATATATTTATAAGCAGAATCTGCAACGAAAGAACCTGAAACAGTTGTCCAGTTTACTGTATCAATAATTTTAGTAGGATAATAAATGGGAGGGTTATTAGTTTTAGGAGCCGGATTATTCCAGGTACAGGGCACAGTAGAAAACATAGCTCCAACATTGTTAGTGGCGCAGTTGGCTTGAATCGTATTGCTTAAACTTAAACTAACTTTAAATGAAACATAATACTTGATACCAACAGAAAGTAATGAGGAAAGTTGTCCACCAATATACTCTCTTACATTAGACGCAGAGAAGATAGGGCTTTGATAAGTTCCAAAGGCGCAATAGGCATTACCACTTGATGCTTGTTGATACCCTCCCCAATTAGTTGGCACAAAAAAATCGGGATTTAAAGAACAGGTATTAAAATAATCTGGTGAATTGCCAAAATTATCCCATCCAATTGCTCGGTCTACTTGGTTTGAATTAACTGGACAAGTTGTATAAGTTTCAAAGGAAGGATTACTTACAAGATTAGTTTGAGAATAAAAAGAAAGAAAAGAAAAAACAGATAGAAAAGAAATTACTATTTGTTTGACCTTTAACATTAAAATAAAGGTATAAAATTTCACCTCAAAAGCAAATTTATTTTGGTTTATTGAGAGCCTAAATGTAAGTTTAGATGAAAAAATGTATAATATTTAACGGAAATTAGAAGTGAGGAGCCAAATGGGATTACTTATACTCCATCACATTTAATACCTTATCGCAAAACTCATATTCTTCTTTTACAGAATTAGAACAGACAATAGTGGTTTTGTTGGCGCCGTACCAGCCTACAAGTTTAATATACCATTCTATTGCTCTTGTATCAAGGTTAGAGGCCGGCTCATCTAAAAGTAAAAGCGGACAATCTGCAAGAATAGCTAGTGTTAATTTAGCGCGCTGTTTCATCCCGCTTGAATAATTTTTAATGTATTTATTTTCGGCGTGTTTTAATTCAGCGGTTTCAATTATTTCTTTTGTGCTTAAATTATTTAAAAATGGTTTGTAAACCGCGCAATGTTCTATTAGTTCTGGAAGCGTATAATCTTCAATTAATTCTAAATAAGGCGTTGCAATACTTAAATGATTTTTGAAATTTTCTGCATCCTCTGTTGTTTCCCCATTCTTAAAAACAACTTTCCCTGCATTGGGCAAAACATATCCTGAAATAACCTGAAGCAATGTTGATTTACCCGAACCGTTTCCGCCAAGTACAGCTAATTTTTCGCCGGGAGCTAATTTTAAATTAAGATTTTTGAAGATCCACTCGCTGCCGAATTTTTTTCCAATAGATTCAAGTTGGATATGTAATGTGTTTTTTGGATTCATTTTTGATTTGCTCCGGTGGCTGAGGCTCTCGAAGCCACATTAACTAGATTCCTTTCACAATTCCGTCTTTACAGTTTCTGATGAAGCCAAGAATTTCTTTTTTCACAGCACTGTCATTAATTTCAGCATCCACAATTTCCAATGCTTTTGATAAAGAATGTCCTCTTTCAAAAATGGTACGGTAAATATCTTCAATTTGAGTAATAGTTTCTTTCGGGAATCCTCTTCTTGCAAGTCCAATAGTATTTACACCGATAAACTGCAGTGGTTCCCTTGCAACTCTAACATAAGGCGGAACATCTTTCCGCACTAAACTTCCTCCGGCAATGAAAGAATGAGCGCCAATATTAATAAATTGCTGAGCTGCTACAAAACCTTCCATAATAACATAATCATGAATGGTAATGTGTCCGGCTAATCCTACATTGTTTGCTAAAATGCAATTGTTACCTATTATACAATCATGAGCAACATGTACGTAAGCCA
>CAZRNW010000287.1:2049-5235 GCA_964601535.1 uncultured Flavobacteriaceae bacterium | reverse complement strand
GTGCTGGGAAAAGAATTATCTGGCAGAGGAAATCGGATTAATTTTTCTGGTTATTCTGGTGAAAAGAATCAACTCAAATTTTAAGAACCTTATTTTTTATTT
The DNA here is from genome assembly GCA_964601535.1 of uncultured Flavobacteriaceae bacterium. Lineage (GTDB taxonomy): Bacteria > Bacteroidota > Bacteroidia > B-17B0 > Aurantibacillaceae > JAHEYG01. The sequence goes on along the minus strand of CAZRNW010000287.1, from coordinate 5,133 downwards.
ATTGCTCGCTGTTAATTTTGGACTAATGTTTGTGTTCAGAAAAGGTAATGGTTCTGAATTGTATAATGATTTCATGGCCGGCTCTGTTTTATTAATCAATATTGCCTTATACGTTTACATGTTCGGAAAAAAAGGAACAGGAGAAAGGAATGTTTTATGGTGGTGTTTAATGCTGATGCCTATAGGATTGATGTACGGAACCAATAACGAATTTTATTACACCGTTTCGCAATTGATGGTTTTTGCAGTGGCAGGAATGTTATTGATTTTAGTTGCTAACGAAAATAACAAGAATTTTCTGGGAATTACCGGTGTCGTAATCTCCGGTTTTATTATCAGTGTACTTTATTCAGGTGCGGTTAAGGATCCATACAGACAAAGCGATTTAATGGCAAAGACAACGCCACTTAATTTTTCTAAAGAAATAGAAGGTATTCTGGAGTCGAAAGAAAGAGCGACGGATTATTTGGTTTTGAACGAAGTTTTGAAAAAACTGAATACCGCCGATAAACCGGTGCTTGAGTTTTTTAGTCATTTTGGAATTCATTATCTTAACGGATGCCAAATATTTCCGGAGCCTCAGATAACAGATAATGAAAGACTGATGTATATCAATGATTATCTTTTCAGCAGATATGGCCAACCTGATAACTGTGATCTTGTAGTTATGACGCTAAAAACTTCGGAGAGTTCAGCTTTTCAGGAAATGTTTAAGCGCAATGGTATTATTTTGAATAGAAATTTTAAAAAGGTATTTACTTATAAGTTTCTGAGCACCGGCGAGGAAACTTTAATTTATAAGCGGATTTAATGCCAAAGATTAAATTTTTAAAAACAACATCTAATTACCCCAATTATATTGAAGGGTTTATCAGCAAACATCCTGAAATAAAGGGAATGAATTATGAGGCTGCGCTTAAACTTTATTTTTCGGATTGTAATTCATGGGCCGATTTCTGGAAAATAAATTTGGAAGCTACCGGTAAATTCGAGTGCTGTGAAATTATTGAGAATGCCGAACTCCTTCAGAAAAAATGGGCACATGAAAATAATTTTAAATTTACAGAGGGCAACTGGAAGGAAGAGATTTTAATTGAGCAAATCCGCCATTTTAAACCTGATATACTTTTTTTGGTTGACCAATATGGCGATAATTCTTTAGCTGCTAAAATAAAGAAACTGGTTCCCGGCATTAAATTAATTTTGGGCTGGGACGGAATTTTATGGCATAAGCCCGAAACTTTTTCAAATACAGATATTATCCTCACTTGCGTGCCTGAGACGGCAGATTTTTATAAAGCAAAGGGTAAAACTGTTTACTATCATAAATTTGGTTTTGAGACGACTGTACTTGATAGGCTGACTAAGTTTTCTGAGCAATACGATGCAAGTTTTGTGGGCTCATTAATCTTAAATGAAAACTATCACATGAACCGCTTGAAATTGGTAGCGGAACTCAGCCGGAAAGTTGACCTGAACATTTTCGCAAGTTCTTTACCTGATAACTGGAGTTTTCTTCATCGCTACAGATTAATGAATACCATTAAAACCGGAAACTGGAGTTTTGCTTTTGATTTGCAAAGAGTGGGAAGGAAAAACAAAGGCGGCGTATTTGGTCTGGATATGTTTAATGTTCTCTATAATTCTAAAATTGTATTTAATACGCATGGCGATAATTCAATTAAAACCGCAGCCAATATGCGTATGACAGAAGCGACAGGTGTAGGCGCATTACTTTTAACTGACTGGAAAGAGAATTTAAAGGATTTATTTATTCCCGATGAGGAAATTGTGACTTATAAATCTGCCTCTGAAGCGGCTGACAAAATAAAAAATCTGCTGAAGGATGAGAATTTACGGAAGAAAATTGCTTTACAGGGACAGAAAAGAACATTAAAGGACTATTCCTACAGGAAAAGAATGGATGAATTTGCTAATTTTATAGTAAACTATTTATAACATGGGTTTGTTCTCGAAAATAAGCTTAAAAAATATATTAAAAGCAGAACCTGTTTCTAATCAATTCGGATTCGACAGGGGAACGCCTATTGACCGTTTTTACATAGAAAAGTTTTTGAAAGATAATTCATCCTGTATTAAAGTTGATGTTCTTGAAATTGCAGAAAATACTTATACTCTTAAATTCGCCACATCAAAAGTGAATTCACAAATCTTACATTTTGATAACAGCAATCCCAAAGCAACCGTCATAGGTGATTTGTGTAATTTAAAAACACTTAAGGAAAATAGTGTCGATTGTTTTATTTGTACACAAACTTATAACTTCATTTATAATTTTCAAGACGCAATAAAGGGGAGTCATTATATTTTAAAACCGGGCGGTACTTTATTGGCAACTTTGGCCTGTATGTCACCCATTTCAAAATATGATGCCGACAGGTGGGGCGATTATTGGCGCTTTACACCGCAATCGGCTATGAAAATATTTTCTGAAGTCTTTGATAAAACAAAAATCAAAATTGTTCCCCTTGGTAATTCAGCGGCCGCAGCATTGTTTATGAAAGGCTATGCTCAGGAAGATTTGAAAGGTGAGGTGGATTTAAATGTAAATGATGAATTATTTCCATTAATAATTGGAATAAAGGCTGTGAAATGAGTTTAAGAACCAAACTATACCGTCAAAAAGAAAAATACAAGCGTTATTTGCAGCGCCGCAAAAACGGACATTGTACTGTATTGCTGTACCATCGGGTAATTGATTTGAATTACGACCCTCAGCAGCTTTGCGTTGGTGTTAATCAGTTTTCAAAGCAATTGGAGTCTTTGAAACAGAAAAATACATTTATTGATATTCACGAATTTACTGACATACTCCAAAACAATAAAAAATTCCCGAAAAATTCATTGCTGATTAGTTTTGATGATGGTTATGCGGATAATCTTCATAACGCCTTACCTGTTTTGGAATCATTGAATTTACCTGCTATATTTTATATTTCTACTTCTGGTATAAATACCGATAATTTAATGTGGTGGGATGAACTGGATTTAATTTTTAAGAAGAGATGTGAAGTGAATACAGACATTGCTTCCTTAATAAAAAAGTATAATGTAAAGGATGCA
>CAZRNW010000287.1:0-2039 GCA_964601535.1 uncultured Flavobacteriaceae bacterium | reverse complement strand
CTCTTTACAAATATTATCTGGTAAAATGTAAAACCGCAGCTTCATTAAGCGAAAGAAATACTTTGCTTAATGAAATAAGAAGCATCGCATCTTTAACGGAAACCGACAAGCAAAATCATAAAATGCTCACTACTCAGGAACTGAAGAAACTGGCTTCATCAAAGCAAGTGGTGATAGGAGCGCATACAGTTAATCATTTATCACTTGCACACCTGAATGATTCTGATAAAAAACAAGAAATTGAAAATTCAATAAAGGCTTTGAATCTTTTTGGTTCGAAAATTGAGCATTTCTCGTTTCCTTACGGTGAAAAAAGTAATTACGACGAAAAATGTATTCAGATTTGTAAAGATTTGGGTATGAAAAGCGTCAGCGCAAATTATTTAGGTTACGCTACAAAAGGAACTGATTTATTTTCCTTTCCAAGATTTGTGGTGAGGAATGATGCGCCGGAAATTGTATTGCAAAAAATGAAGGAAATATTATAATGAAAATTGTTCAGTTAACAACAAGTGATATGGGCGGTGCAGGAATTGCGGCTAAGCAATTGCATTTATCGTTGTTGCAAAGCAGACAAGATTCTCAATTCATCACCAAAGTTAAACTGGGACCGGATATCCCATCGCATGTTGTAACCGGTGATTCTTTCTCGGATGCGGATATCAGGAAATATTATTTAAACAACCGAAAGAATGGCTTTGATTATTTTAGTTTTCCATATTCTGATTTTAAATTGGAAAGTCTGGATGCTGTTAATTCGGCTGATATTGTCCACCTGCATTGGATATCGGATGGATTTACAGATTATAAGAATGTATTTAGCCTTGAAAACAAAAAATTCGTTTGGACATTGCATGATATGAATCCGTTTACAGGCGGATGTCACCATAGTGATGGATGTATGAAATATACACAGCATTGTAATTATTGTCCGCACCTCGAAGGCGCCATTGATGAATACATTTCCTTTAAAATTTTCAATTATAAAAACGAAGCTTTAAAGAATGTTAGTCCGGATAATTTAAAAATCGTTACGCCTTCGAAGTGGTTATCTGATTTATCCCAAAAAAGTAAGTGTTTTGAAAGATTTGGACATACGGTTATTCCCAATATTATTCATCTTCCTGTAAGCGGGATTAACAGGGAAGAAAGCAGAGTAAAGCTTGGAATTAAAAAGGACGAAATTGTTTTGTTGTTTGTGGCTCATGGTTTGGATAATCCGCGGAAAGGACTTTCTGCTTTAATTTCCGCCATACAGGGAATGGAGAGAAAAAGTAATTTGAGGATTGTTACTGTAGGTGGTGAAGGAATAAAGATGGAAGGGATTAATTGCATTAATTTAGGGTATATAACTGATGGTTCTAAAATGGCAGAGGCGTATTCGGCAGCGGATGTTTTTATGCTGCCTTCTTTAGCAGAAAATTTCCCGAATACGATTATAGAATCTTTATTAAGCGGAACGCCGGTTATCGCTTCGGCTGTAGGCGGGATTCCTGAGCAAATTACAAAGGAGAACGGGATTCTTGTGAATTCTAATTCAGCTGAAGAGTGGGTGATAAGCATTAATCGTTTTATAAGTGAAAAGGAAAACTTTAACAGGGAAAAAATAAAAGAAGAGGCTAAAAAGAAATATGACAGCCAAAGAATTCTGACGGATTATGTAAATTTATATAAGAGTTTTAAATAAGTTGAAGAAAGTTTCAGTCATAACCATTAATTACAACAACGCGCAAGGTTTGCAAAAAACCATTGATTCGGTTATTTCCCAAACTTTTAAGGATTATGAATTTATTATTATAGATGGTGGTTCCACGGATGAAAGTGTTGACATTATCAGGAAAAATTCGGGAAAAATTTCCTATTGGGTTTCTGAAAAAGATGGCGGCATCTACAATGCCCAGAATAAGGGAGCAAAAAAAGCAAGCGGAGAATATTGTTTGTTCTTAAATTCAGGAGATTTTTTAATGGATTCACAAACTCTGGAAAAAGTTTTTAAGAATAATGCTAAGGTTTCATCTTCGAACATGGCATTGAAATGA
>CAZRNW010000286.1:574-5240 GCA_964601535.1 uncultured Flavobacteriaceae bacterium | reverse complement strand
TTGAAATTCCCAAAAATTACGTTGGAAAAATTAAATGGGAACAGGGTAAACAATATTTGGATTATACTTACCAGGCTATTACCAACGATTATCAATTATTCTGGCGTCATTCATTCCTGGCACTTGTTGCCTGTTTGTTTGCAAAAGCTGTCGAGATGAAAACAAAAGTATTTGCTTTTGTACTGATAGCTTTTTCCTGCGCCACTATTTTTCCCGGCTTTTATTTTTATGGTCATTACTGGATTCAGATTTTACCCGGGCTCTCTATTTTAGCAGGTTTAACTTATTTCAGCGTGATGAGTGTATTGAAAGATCGTCTGAATTTAAAATCACCTAATTTAAAATACGCTTATCTGGGTTTGTTTGCTGTTTTGATTTTCTTCCACACCGATAAATTAAAAAATTACTACTTCCATCCGAACTACGAACAAATTGTACGCTCTGTTTATGGCAACAATCCTTTTCCGGAAGCTATGGAAATCGGCAATTACATTAACCGCGTTGCAAAACCCGAAGACCAAATTGTGGTGATGGGTTCTGAGCCTCAGATTTACTTCTACACTAAAAAGAAATGCCCTTCACGTCACGCCTACTTTGCAGCAATTGTTGATAATGTTCCTCAGCATAAAGTCTGGCAGCGCGAATTTGTTGCGGATGTAGAAAAAGCGAAACCGAAATATTTTATTTTCTTCAATCATCAAATATCCCTGTTTGTTCAGCCGAATACCGACCAAGACGTATTTACATGGGCTAATAAATACAGTCAGGATAACTATAAACTTTGTGGTTTAGTTGATATGGTTGATGGCCAGCGCAGCACTTATATTTTTGATGAGAGCGCTCAGCGTTATCAGCCAAAATCTCAGACTTACATCATGATTTTTGAAAGAAAGAGCTAAACTTGTTTTAGATTTTCTGTTTTTTGGAATGATTATTGTTATTTACTACCTTTAATAAAATCATTTGTCATGAAAAAACATTTACTAATTGCTTTTTTCGCACTATCATCATTTTTTGGATTTAGTCAGCCTGGCGCTGCATTAAATTTTGATGGTATTAATGATTATGTAAGCCTTCCAAATTCGGGCGCACCATTTGATGTGGCCTCGAATCATATGAAAACATTTCAGATCTGGTTTAAAAACACGAATACACAGGGAGCCCATGTGAGAATTTTTTCGACAGGCACCGCGAATTGGACAACAGGAATTTGGTTTGGTTACGCGTCAGGTTCTCCTTATTTACGGTTTGAATTATGCGACGGGATTATGTATCCAGGCGTTGCAGTCACCGGAACAACCAATATCAGAGGCGATAATCAATGGCATCAGGCAACGGGTGTTATTAATGGTAATGTCGCACTATTATATCTCGACGCAGTTTATGAAGGTAGTGTTTCAATTTCAGCTATCGGAGCGATGAATTCTGCCGGAGCTGTTCATATTGGTAATTCTTATAATAATGAAGGTTCATCTTATTTTAAAGGAAATGTTGACGAACTAAGGGTTTGGGAAAAAGCACTTTGTCAGCCGGAGATAATGGCGACCATGAATTGCGAATTAACAGGTTCGGAGGCTGGGCTCGTGGCGTATTATCAGTTTAATCAGGGAACCGCAGCCGGTACCAATACAGGAGTTACTAATTTACCCGATCTTACTTTTAACTCTAATAATGGAACGCTAGCAAACATGAGCTTAACTTCTTCAACATCCAATTGGGTAAGTCCTGGTGGTGTGTTAACAGGATCGGTATGTCCACCACCTCCTTCATGCCAAGGCACCGGAATTAATCAAATCGCTTCAATTAGCACAATTAAATTATTGAGTGACGGAAATCAATTCCATGTCATATCCGAATCTGTCTTTATCACCGAAGTTTCTGTTCTTGATTTAACCGGAAAATCAATAATCAGAAATTCATCCATCCGGCAAAATTCATTTAAAACAGATTTAGGATCTTATAATACAGGATTGTATTTCATTAAAGTGAAACTTGACAACAACGAGACCAAAACATTTAAAGTCTTTAATCAATAATTTTTCTTTAACTTGGTGTAAATAATTTCCTTTACTCATTGAAAGTTTGCCTTATACGTCCCGCCGAAGCAATTGCTCTTAATTCTGCTTCCTGTAATAAACCTATACTTCCTTTAGGCACGGCTTATCTTGCTGCTTCATTATTAAAATCAGGAATTGATGTTCAGGTAATCGATGCCGTTGGTTTAGGTCCGGATAAATACGAATTATTTTTTAATGATAAAGTTAGACTTCTCGGAATCACTCATGAAGAAATAATTGGGATCATCGAAGATAAACCGGTAATGATTGGCGTGAGTATTATGTTTTCTCACAACTGGCCACACGTTCGGGAATTGTTACACAAAATAAAACAGCGTTATCCAAATACACCTTTAGTATTGGGCGGTGAGTTTGCAACAGCCATGCCTGAAATCTGTTTCGAAGAATCGCCAATTGATATTTTAGCAACCGGAGAAGGTGAAGAAACAATTGTTGAATTATCGAAAGCGCTTTCCTCTTCTTCACCAGATTTAAGTAACATCAAAGGAATCCGCTACAGAAAAAACGGACAAATTTTTGTTAATGAACGCCGCAACCGCATTTTAAATGTGGATGAGATTCCCCTACCCGCCTGGCATTTATTTAATATAAATACCTACAAAGAACATCAGTTTGAAAGCGGCTTCCGGATTGAAGATGCACAAGCGATTATGCCAATGCTCGCCACAAGAGGTTGTCCTTACCAATGTACATTTTGCACTTCACCCAATATGTGGACGACAAGATATGTTACCCGTCAGCCGAAATTAGTGGTTGATGAACTGGAACACAACATAAAAACTTACGGCGTCACCAATTTTCCTTTTCAGGATTTAACCGCAATCATACAGAAAAAATGGATTGTAGAGTTTTGTGAGGAAATAATTAAACGCGATTTAAAAATAAGCTGGCAATTACCTTCAGGGACACGTTCAGAGGTGATTGATGAAGAAGTTGCAGGGTTATTATTTAAATCAGGCATGAAAGAAATGGGTTATGCACCCGAATCAGGCAGCGATGAAATAAGAAAACACATCAAGAAAAAAGTAAAAGCAGAAAACTTATACGCCAGTGTACGCGCCGCCGTTAAACACAAATTAAAAGTACAGGTGTTTTTTATTGTCGGATTTCCAAATGAAACAAGAAAAGATGTTTGGAAAACAATTAAAATGGTTTCAAAAATGGCCTGGCTCGGTGTTCAGGATGTAGGAATGAACCATTACATGCCATTACCAGGGACCGAACAACTGGAAAAAGAATTTGAACCGGGATGGGCCAAAAAACTCGGCGATAGTTTTTACATGATTCCATTATTCGGACATTCTTTAAAAATGGAGAAATGGCGAAGGGCGAACAAGAATTTCAGCACCTTTGAATTAAGCCTGTATGTCATGTTCGGATTCGCGATGTTCTACTCTGTTTCTTTTTTAAGGCACCCTTCCAAATTTTTTAGTTTTATAGGCGGCTTAAATTCTAAAACAGATACTTCGCGGGTTCAATTAGCAATCAAAACCATGTTGCGTCACCGCAAAAACGCCGCATAAAAAAATTTTACTCATTCATTTTGAAGTTTGACGAATTATTAGCTTGGGTTTACATAAAAACACTAATCTGCTAACCGTATTCTGTTATTTTTGGTCAAAATTTAAATCAAATGAAAAAACTTTTTACACTTTTATTTATTGGTATTTGTTTTATCACAAATGCTCAAACATTACACAAGCAATACAGTCTTAATTATTGCAATATGAGTGATTGCAATATGAACACACTTATTTACGGAGGAGGTTTGTATTATTGTTATGTGGAAGATTCTTTAATGATTCCTTCCGGCAAACAAAACATGGTATTGCAAAAGAACGATCTGAACGGCGTCCCTGTTTGGAAAAAGGTTTACAAATTAAATCCTTCGACACCCATTTCTCCAGTAAAAATTGTTTCAATGGGCGCTAACCTTTATATAGGCGGTACCTATGGTGCAGGCGGTTTCCTTACAAGAATTGATACCGCTGCCGGAAATATCGGATATTTCACTTATTACCCACCGTTTGGAACCTTAACTTCGGTTGCTATTAAAGACATTGCGATACATAATAATACTGAAATAGTAGCGGTTGGAGAAGCAGCCAGCAGCGCTTCAGGTGTTTATCTTTATGTACTCCGTGCCAACGCTGCAAATGGAGCTGTTATTACAAGTGGTGTTAATTTTTACAATAATGAGCGCGGTAAAGGTGTTTGCTGTATCAATAACTCCATTTACATTGTTGGTTCAAACGGCAATTATCCATTCATTACTAAACTCCGAATTAACGGAACCGGATACATGCCGGTTGCAACACGCTGGTATAATTCTGGTATTTCTACACCATCCAACTTTGAAAAAATATTACCCGTGAGCACCAACAGCATTGTGATAATGGGCAGTATTAATAACTCAACTTACCGGAATGTCTTAGTGAAATTAGATACTAATATTACAGCCACATCAGTACCTATCATTGCACGCCAATCTATTTCTAATACAACACAGTTTCAGAATTTTACTGTGAACGGGGTTAATACTATTGTTTCCGGAATATACGGAAGCATGCCAGGCGTTTGTGTTTTAG
>CAZRNW010000286.1:0-564 GCA_964601535.1 uncultured Flavobacteriaceae bacterium | reverse complement strand
CGGAATTATGTCGCAAATACAAGACCGCAACACTAACACTTACTTCCCATTAAGTACGGGAAACACAGGTTCAAATCTTCAGTTAATGAAAGGAAATAATGTTGGCGCAACTGCCTGTTCGTTTACGCCAAGCCCTTTAATTTCTTTTGCTACTATTTCTAATAGCGTTCTCACAACAAGCTTAACTGTAAATACTACTTACACAATAATGATTCCTTTTACTTACAGTACAAGTATCACTTATACAAATACCTGTATAACAACGGATGTGAAAATTTTGTCAGCCGAGGAAACTACAACAAAACTATTAACCCTGCAAAATCAATATGAAGTTGTATCTGAAGACTTCGATGTTAATGAAGTTTCTGTTTTCGATTTAACCGGCAAATTGATTTTACATAATACGAACCTCCGCCAAAACTCAGTTAGAGTTGATTTAAGTCAGCAAGGAAAAGGTTTATACTTTATACAAATAAAACTCTCAAACAACCAAGCCAAAACGTTTAAAGTCGTTAACCAATAATGATTTTTGAAATAAAAAAATCCCGCACACTTAAAAAGTAT
>CAZRNW010000285.1:0-5250 GCA_964601535.1 uncultured Flavobacteriaceae bacterium | reverse complement strand
TAAAAAAGCCCTTCAAAATGTTAAAAATCTCGTTTTTTTGATTGGTGGGCCCTATGGCTTCGATGAAACCATTTATAAAAGGGCGAATTATAAGCTATCACTTTCCCCAATGACCTTTTCGCACCAGATGGTGAGATTATTCTTTCTTGAACAGCTTTACCGCGCTTATAGTATTCTTAAGGGTGAGAAATATCATCATATTTAGAACGTACTGAAAGTCAAGTATCTAAATCAGCTCCTAAACCACCCTTAACATTCCGGTTTTAACAAAAAATCGACGGACAGAAAACCAAATTGGTTCATTATGGGTTATCTTTGTCCAAATAAAAAACATCCGTGGACAATTCTAATATCATCCGATTTAATAACGCGAACCGTCAGTTTTATATGACTGCCAAAAAAAGGGTTGACGAGTATTTCAAGACCAACAATATCTCGAAATTCGGTAATTACAAAATGGTTATTAAAACCGTTGCTATGTTTACCATTTTTTTAGGCCCTTACGCAATTTTAATGTCAAACATTTTTACCAATGGTTACATTCAAATGGGCTTATGGATTTTAATGGGCATTGGCATGAGTGGTGTTGGTTTATCAGTTATGCACGATGCGAATCACGGTAGCTATTCGAAAAATCATAAAATAAATAATTTGATGTCGTTTAGCATGACGCTTATCGGCGGCAGCTCTTTGAACTGGCAATTACAACATAATAATTTACATCACACCTTTACAAACATTGATGGTCATGATGAAGATATTGCTCCTCTAGGCTTTTTACGTTTCTCACCTCACGCAGAATGGAGAAAGATACATAAGTTTCAGTTTTTATACGCCTGGTTTTTTTATGGTTTAATGACTTTGATGTGGGCGTTCACAAAAGATTTCTCACAATTAATCCGTTATAACAAAATGGGTTTGTTACAAGGTCACAATACAACTTTCAGAAAACAATTAATTAAGTTATCGATTCACAAAGTAATTTATTTAGGTTACAGTTTAGCACTTCCGATGATTTTCATTAACGCTCCGTGGTGGCAAATTTTATTAGGTTTTGGTGCAATGCATTTTACCTGTGGTTTAATTTTAGCCCTTATTTTTCAGCCTGCACACGTTGTTGAGATGACAGAATTCCCTACTCCTGTTGGTGATTCTATGTCGATGGAAGATGACTGGGCTTCGCACCAAATGAAAACCACTGCTAATTTTGCTCAGAAGAATTGGTTATTATCTTGGTTTGTGGGTGGTTTGAATTACCAGATCGAACATCATTTATTTCCTAATATCTGTCACGTGCATTACAAAAAAATTGCACCGATTATTCAGGAAACAGCCAAGGAATTCAATTTACCTTATCATTCTAAACCAACATTTATTGGTGCTGTTATTTCGCATGCAAAGGTATTGTATCAATTAGGAAGACCATCGCATCAGATGGCAGCTTAGTCCGTTGGACTCGTTTTCGAAGATTCTTTATTTTCCTATTTAGGCTCAAGGGTTTTTTTTATTTGTACTATAGAGTCCTACGGACTAAAAATCATCATCGTCTTCCTTCTTTTTCGGCTTGAGGTTATTTGGTTTTTTCTTTTCTTTCTCATCCCCTACTTCAATTTTGAATTTCTGGTCACCTTTCTTAGGTTCAGATTTAATAAGTGTGCTGTCTTTTTTAAACAAGCCAAATTCCTCTTTTAAAATCTGTTTAAGCGTTTGTTTCTCGGCTTTGATATCTTCGCCTATTTTTTGTTTCAATCCCCTTCTGTCGTATTTAATAATTGGATTCTCAACCGTTCCTGTCATAAGTAAATAAACACTGCGGCGGTTCTCCGGATCGTTCTCTGTAAACTCTAATTCCTCATCCAATTGCTTATTGGCGCGTTTTTTACTGGCCAGTAATTCACTTAATAATAATTTAATGTGATAATCAATTTCGTTTTTGAAAGTATGTTTACCCCAGAGTTCAATATTTAAAGCAGAGTTCTTGATGTTTGTTCTCGGAATCGTAATGATTTGATTTTTTATATCGAAAGAACTCTGAAGGCTTGAGAACTTAATATCGCGGAGTTCGCTCACCTCAACATATTTCGATAAACTCTCCAATGGTTTAAAATCAACGAGCCTGCCTTGCTCTATCGTTAAATTACCATTGGCGGTTACACTTTGTAAATCACAATTCAATTCCTTCGACCAGTTACCTGAAAAATTAATGGTTGCAGTTGCATATCCTTTTAAATGTTTATCGCATAAGGTGTTTTGTGTGAAATTATTGAAGGAATAAAATAATTTAGTGATATTAATGTTTTGAAGATCAGATGCTGCTTTAATTGCAATCATTTCACCACTGGCATCTGCAAAAGCATTCACCTGTGCTTTTCCATCCATGGTTGTAAGGGAAATATTTTCAGCAGCTATTTTTTGGTTGTGAATGGCAAAGTTTCCGGAAACCGCTTGCGCCTGAAATTTTGAAAAACTAAAATTAGCAATATTTGCATTTAAGTCGAAATTCAAATTGGCCGGAATGTTAACTTTTTCAGAGGAGGAATTAGAACCTCCGTATAATATATCTTCTAAAGCAAGTGTATTGCTTTTTAAAGCAGCGTTAATAACTAATGGTTGATTAGCATCAAACAAATAATTCAAAAATCCGGGAAGTTCCCCGTTTAATTCGATGTCGGAACCTCCCATTAATAATTTAAAATTATTTACTGCAACGCTGCGTTGACTCAATTCAAAACTGCCTTCAATAACATTTATCTCGTTTTGTTTTCCTTTGAATTTAGCTTTTATATTCTTTAATGTTGCCGAACCATCGGCGCTTATGTTTGGTGAAAACGCGGATTGCTTCATTTCGCTTACATTTCCTTTTATCTGGGTTTTTAATTGTACCCTTCCTGCAACATATTCTAATGTGTCCATTGGCCAGAACTTATTAACGTCTTCCAGTTTTGCATTCAGGGCGCCTCCTAAATTAATATAAGGGTCAGATAAATTAGTGATTAAACAATACCCGTTTACAGCATTACTGTCGAGCTCAGCAGAAATAGTTTGGAGATTGAGGTAATCATCTTTTTCATTAACGCTCAGCTTGCCCAATACATTAACCTTAGTTAATTGCATATTTTGTTGCTTATAAGTAATAGTCGCATTTTCGATTCCAAATTCCGCGTTGATATTAATTTTTTTACCTGCTTTATAGTTTAAATGTCCGTTGCTGTAAAAATTACCATCGCTCTTGTAATCATTCATTCTTGATGCATATTTCTCCGGTAATAATGATAAAACAGAGGCTATATCAATATTTTTTCCTGTGAATTCCAAATCCGCCGTTTCTAAACTGTCTGAATAATTGAACTTACCTTCCGTAGAAAAATATATTTCATTAAGTGCAAACTCTGCCTTTCTGATAATATAATCTGATTTATCAATGTTCAATTCTAAATCGTATTTCAGATTTTTCCGACTTATTAAGTTTGTTTTATTGATGCTCAGATATTCTAAACGCGCCTTGCCTTCAGTTTGTAATGCGTACGAATCACTACCGAAATCACCCGCAAACGACGCTTCTTTAAAGGACAAACTTAACTTTACTTTTTGTTCTGCATTTCTGTATTTCACATTTATATTTTGCAAACTGATATCTTTTAATGCGAATTTTAAATTATCCGTTTCCTTTCCTTCACTTTTTTTCCAGAAAATATAATTAGGATTTCCGTTTCTACTTACACCCAAATTACATTTTGCTCCGCTAATGTTTATTTTATTGATGGTATAATTTTTATTCCATAAATCTTTCAGATTAAACATCAATAAAACATTTTCGGCGAAAATTAAAGTATCGCGTTCTTTATTCTCTACTGCTTCAAGAATCAGAACATTCTTGAATTCCAAAGCACATTTCGGGAAAGACTTAATAAATGTTAAATCGATGTTAGCAGGATCAACTTTTACTTCGGATTTCAGGTTTTTGTTGAGTTCGCCTATGATGATGGATTTTACCTCATCTTCATAAATAAAAACAAGTGACACCGCTGCAATGCCCAGTACCAGTGCGGTTCCGAGGAGCCAGAGAATTGTTTTAGCTAAAAAACGAATTAGCCTGAATGGTTTTTTTTCGGGTATTTGAACGTTATTCTCCAATGAAATAAAGTTGGAAATAAAAACAAAGCGGATAAAGCTCCTCTGCGTTTTATTTAAACAATAACGTTTTAATAAAGGGAATGTTACTTGGCACTGAGCCTCGTAAAGTTGAAATAAATGGTATCAGTAGCTCCCCCAATGAAAGCTTGAAGATTATCCTGTGAAGCCAAGCGGTAATTCACCATGCGCGGAAAATCATGCGCCGGATTTTCGAATTGCACCAGTGTATCTTCTAAAATTGTACTTGTAAAGGTAACAGCTTTGCCTTTATTTTGTCCTTTTACCAAGGTGATAAAATTCCATTTGCCTTGCTCGTTTACAATGTTAACGTCTTCCATTACAACAGTATCTTTATTCGTAACAGAAAAAGCTTGTGATGAATAGGAGCCATCCGGGTTTTTCCGCCATTGTTCAAATTGATCTTCCCCGGCCAATTGCCATGTACCAATAAGTTTATCAAAAATAAGTTCTTCCGATTTGCTGTTATCTTTATTTGAAGAACAGCTATACATCAAAACAACTACGAATAAACTCAATACTATTTTAACAGAAAATTTCATTATAAGTAAATATAATCCAAAAAAATGAAGATTAAAAATAAAACTAAGGGGTCTTATAAATTAACGGTAAACAATTTTTTTACAAACCATCTTTTCCGCGGAAATGATTTTAACAATGTACATTCCCCTAGGGAAAGTGCTTAAATCAATAATAAAATCAGACGTATTTACTGAATTACGCATTAAAGGTCTGCCCGTTAAATCAAGTATTTCAATCACCCTGTTTTCGTCCGATTTTTTACCGCTCATTAAAACATCAAATACACCGTTTTCAGATGGATTTGGACTAACTGTAATCCCCTCATCGTTTTCACTATTTTTTACCGCAATAGTTTTTGAATATGCAAACGAACCATTATAATCAGTTTGTTTAAGCCTGTAATAAACGACGTTCATATTAAGGGGATTCAAATCATAATCCTGATAGCTTATGGATTTTTTGCTGGTGCCTGCTCCCTTTACAATTGATAGCGCTTAAAAATTTAACGCATCCGCACTTCTCTAGATGGTAAATTAATTGTTATTTATATCGTTTGCCTTAATCCAGGATATCACG
>CAZRNW010000284.1:0-5271 GCA_964601535.1 uncultured Flavobacteriaceae bacterium | reverse complement strand
TAAAAGTAATTCTGTTTGCTATTTTATACTCAGCTTCAGCAAAAATATAAGGTTTGTAATTCGCATGAAATATATAACGGAAGCCTGTATTGAGTGCAAACATTCTGTTAAAATAAATTTTATTGATAATAATTAAATTGGTTGGAATATTTGTGTTAAAAGCCTCTTGTCGGGCATTAGTAGCTTTACGGATAACACTATCCGTATTCACTTTTTGCAAAGTAGAATCTTTTAAATCCAGGATATTATTAATGTGATAACCATCGAATTTAAGAATGGAATCACTGCTGTACTGTAAGCTTTGTTCTGACCAATGAATAAAGCCAATATTATTCGCGTTAACAGTTAAAACACTTTGCCGACCGATTTTGCTTTTGTAAGGTGTTTCAAAAAATATATCGGCACTTGCGCCAACACCGTTGAACGACCAAACATCTTTTTTTGTGGAGGTATCGCTCAGTGCCATATTGAAATTCGTATTAAAGATTAATTCGGTGCCATCGGCATTGGTGTAGAGAGATGAATTTTTATTGGCTTTGACATAAAATAATTGCTCACCTTTTAAGAAAGAAACAGATATTCCTATTTTAGCGGTGGAATCCACCTGATGCATGATGATACCGAATTTAAATTCCTGAAATCTTAGTGCATTTATATTGGTACCGGTAAAATTAGCCGTCTTATCCAAAAATGGTTTATTGCCGTAAAGTAATAGCTGGTAAAAGTCACGTGTATAAGTTGCATTAAATATTTCTTGATTTTTTATTCCAACCAAAAAATCATATTTAGGATTTTTACCAATAAATAAACTGATATCGTAATTGAGATTTATGCCCAGTTGATTATAACCATGCATTTTATTTAAAGCGGCATCTTTTGTTTTTTTATCAATATAGCCGCCGAATAAAAATTTATTCATCATGCCGTTTTGAATTCCGTTGGATCCTGCATCAAAATCAGCATTTAAAGAAACGCTGCGGCCGGTGTTTTCGTAATTAAGAAATTCGCTGTTGTATTGCGCATTTGTTTCTTTTAAAAACAAACAAACTAAAATAAATATAAAAGTGTTGCACCTGTACATATTTATTTTTTCCTGGCTTTGTAATTTACATCCAGACTCAGTACTAAATCTAGATTGTAACTGTCTAGTAATTTAATATCGGGCGGCTGTGGCTGCGCTAAATTCATTTGTGCAACAAATTGTATGGATTTGCATTGTTTAAGATTTTGCAGTTTTTCTCTGGTTAAAGGAATCCTTAATTCGGTATAGCTTGTGTTTATTACAATATTGTTCATGTCAACAATTCCTTCTTTAATCACATTACCGGGAACATTGAATAATGAATCAATTACTTGTTTCTGGGCGTTCAAAATATAGCCTTGCAGCACTGCATTAAACGGAAAACCATTTGTCCCTTGTAAAACAATATCGCCATAGTTAATGTTATCTATTTGTTTAACATTAGTCAGGTCAAGCGTGCTGTTGGATATCAGTTTAAAATAATCAGCCTTTATTTGCATTGGCATATCCACATCGGCATAAATATTAATGCCTGTATTCAAAAAAGCAAAATCATTCGATGCGGAAATGTTACCAAATGGATTAACTGCAATTTTCCCCTGATAAGTAAGGTAGTCCGGTAAATTTTCAAGAAAGGGTTTTAAGTTGGAGTTGACTGTATTAACAGAAATAGTTTTTATAGAAGGAAAAACAGGGTTCGAAAACCCGGTCGTCTTTCCGGCTTTGTTAATGTTTATGTTGGATAAACCGGATGCATTCAGAGTTACAGCTGTATTGCTTATGGTATTTATTGATTTGATATTGCTGAGCTGAGCATTAATGTCGACACCAAACTCATTTACAATTTTAAAAACAATAGAAGCCGAATTAATTTGAAAATTACTTATCTGTAAATTATTACTGATGTTAAGCGCTACCGAATCGTATGGTAAATCAATATTTTGCTGACCGAAATAACCCTCAACATAATAGGGAACTAAATCTGTATAGGAAATCTGGGAATTTACCCCTTGTCCGCCTCTTATAGTATCGGGTTGGGCAAAAGGAGCAACTTTCACATCAACTGTTTGCACCAATGCATTTATTTTATTTAAAGTGACACCGGTAAACCTTGCATCGTAGCCGCTTATGTCATAAAATTTAACTGCGTTATTGGTGCCGGGATAAACAGTTTCGTTAATCGTGAATGGCCAGCCGTATTTTGTTGTGTAGGGAAGTACCAAATTGAATATGAGCGGCTGGGTATATGAATTACTGTAAACAATTTTTATTTGTCCATTATTAATAATGGCGCTTCTTAATTCAACACCTCCGCTTAGGGTTAAATTTATTTCCTGTGTTTGCGGAAATCCGGGGATGCTGTTACCGGGCGGTAAAAACAATTTTGAATTCGGTGGCATCACAAAAGGATAATTCAAAATTGTATCCGGCAATTGAACTAAAGAGTCTAATTGAAAACCGGCAATTTTTTTCGAAAAGGCAAGATGCAATAAACCGGTAGGGTCAGATGAAAATAAAGTATCACTGAAAAAATTCTTAATGTTCAGTTTACTGCGGGCAATGGGGGCTTCAATATCCAAATCCCAGTCCGTTTCAAAGGACTTACGGCACGATTGAAAAGCAAGAAACAATAAAACGAAAAGGCTTATTTTGTAAATGAAGCGCATTATACAAATATAACGATTTTTTAAGGTGAAAGGTTGGGTTTGGACCTCATTAAAAGGGTGTAAAACGACACTCGTGTTAATTTTTTACCAATTTATCCAATACCTGTATTGAAGTGTAATAATTGACTAAATTTATAATGTTGAAACATAAGCTCTATATTCTGTTTTTTATAGGTATTTCGGTAACGTTTAATGGCCAAACCTTGAATTACTACTTCGGAAATCTGCATGCTCATACTGCTTATTCCGACGGAAATAAAGATGCCGGGACTTCAGGAGTTTCAACGCCATCTGCGAGTTATGCCTATGCAAAGCTTTCGCAAAACTTCGATTTTTTAGGGATTTCAGAACATAACCATTATTCATCTGCCAATAATCCCGGGATGCTGCTTTCTTTATATGCTCCGGGTTTGGCGCAGGCAGCTGCAGCCACCACCCCAACTTTTTTAGCTATGTATGGTATGGAGTGGGGAGTAAGCACCCAACCTTTCAGCGGACATGTTATTGTTTACGGCTTTAATCAATTAATAGGATGGGAGACCATTAGTTCTGCGGCTAACTATGATATTTACAACGATAAAAATGATTATGATGGCCTGTTCAGAAAAATTGCGAATAACCCAAACGCATTTTGCACATTGGCGCATCCGGGTGATACTGATTTCGGGAATCTGTTAAATAACTCTTACAGTATAACCAACGATTCAGCAATTGTAGGTGCAATATTCAGAAATGGATTGGCAACAAGTTCAACTGCTAATTATACCGCTTATCCGGCAACAGATTACTCTCCTTATTACCGTAAACTTTTATCACGCGGGTACCACATTGGTATTTCATACGATCACGACAATCACTACACAAATTTCGGAAGAGGAAATGCCGGCCGTTTAGTTATTATGGCGCCTTCTTTAACTGAAGCAAATTTGACTACCGCAATGAAAAACATGCATTTCTATGCGAGTGAAGATTGGAATTGCAAGGTTGATTTCAAAATTAATACAAGTATAATGGGTGATTCTACCTCAGGAATTGTGCGGCCTACAATAAATATTACTCATAATGATGTAGACGGAGAATTGGCAGATAGTATTAAAATTTGGTCAGGTGTTGAAGGGAGCGGAATTTACAGCACTGTATTGAATGTTGTGAAATCATCTAACACTTCATCGTTTACCGATAATGCGATGATTGCCGGAACAAACAAATATTATTTTGTAGAAATTGTGCAGAACGATGGCGACCGGATTATTTCTTCACCCATTTGGTACCGCTTAAGTAATTTTGCGGGTGTTAAGGAATACACGAATGATTTTACTTTTTTAATGGCACCGAATCCTGTTCATACCATGTTGTATTTGAGTACGGATTTAAAAGATGATTATACTGTGGATATTGTGGATATCAGCGGTAAATTAATTCATTCGGAAAAATTCAGCACACCAAATTCAAAAATATCTACCGAAAAATTTGCTGCAGGTTTTTATACGGTGAAAATCAGCAATGGTAAATTTATGCAGACCAAAAAACTGGTTATCGAATAGATTTCAGAACCTTCTCTAGTTGCCCTAACATTTCATCCGTAAAATCAAGATGTGTTACAAAACGAACTGTTTGTTTTCCAAAGGCAGCCATTTTAATATTGTTCTCAGCGAGTTTCTTTTCAAAATCAAGACTGCTGATTTTTGGATTGATATCGAAAATTAAAATGTTTGTATCAACAGGTAAACAAGAATCTACGTAAGGCAATTGCTTTAATATTTTTTCAATTTCTTTAGCACGTTTGTGATCTTCAACTAAACGTTTCACATTATTATCCAAAGCGTAAATTCCTGCAGCCGCTAAAAATCCGGCCTGACGCATACCGCCGCCAAATACTTTTCTTATTTTTCTTCCCTTCTTAATAAATTCTTTCGTTCCCAATAAAACTGAACCTGCAGGTGTTCCTAATCCCTTCGATAAACAAATTGAAATGCTGTCAAATAATTCACCGGTTTGTTGCGTACTTTCTTTTGTTTCCGCTAGAGCATTAAAAATTCTTGCACCGTCCAAATGCAAACCCAATTTTTTGTCTTTACACAATTTTTGTATTGGTTTTATTTGTTCAATCGTATAATAAGAACCGCCGGCTCTGTTCACTGTATTTTCTAAGCTTACCAATGAAGTTCTGGTTAACCAGTCAAAATCACCGTTAATGCTTTGTTCAATTTGTTGTGCAGAAATTCTTCCTCGGTCGCCTTGCATTAATTTAGCCTGTACGCCTGAATTAAAAGAAATTCCCCCGCCTTCGTAATTATAAATGTGCGAATTCGCATCACAAATTAATTCATCGCCAGGCTGTGTATGCACTTTAATCGCAATTTGATTGGTCATGGTACCGCTTGGACAAAACAAGCCGGCTTCTTTTCCAAACATGGCGGCTGCTTTTTGTTCTAATTCAATTACAGTAGGGTCTTCATTGAAAACATCATCACCAACTTTCGCATTCATCATGGCATCCATCATGCCTTTTGTTGGTTTTGTAACCGTATCACTTCTTAAATCTATTGTCATATTAATAATTTAAAGATTTGAAGATTCAAA